>NZ_JAIHAO010000074.1:0-7281 GCF_020054765.1 Caloramator sp.
TGAAATAATGGAAATAATAAGTTATATTAGTATATAGAGGAATAAAGTTTGTAAACCTCCTAAGGAATTTTTAATGACTGAAGGTTCCCGAAAAAAATATGATACTCATATTAGGAGAATCATTGAAAAATGCGACTTCCCTAACAGGTTTAAATCGGACCATATTGGAATTGAAACAAAATTGAAGGTGAAGAAAAAAACGCATAGAGCCTGGTTTAAATCGGACCATATTGGAATTGAAACGCTTTAATTTCGACAGGCTCGTTTGAAATATTCTTTGTTTAAATCGGACCATATTGGAATTGAAACTTGAGTTAATGAAGGATAAGGAGTAGGAATAAATATGTTTAAATCGGACCATATTGGAATTGAAACATAAACTTGCGGTAGGAACTATCACTGCGGATAGTGCGTTTAAATCGGACCATATTGGAATTGAAACTTATAAAGAAGATATTGCTTGATGGTAGAGCTTTAGGTTTAAATCGGACCATATTGGAATAATGTATTTCATATTTTGAAAGTTCCATAAAATGAAACGTTACATTATGAAGATAAATGATGATAATATATGAGAGAAAAAACAAAATTTACAGGAGATGCACCTACAGTTTTGCCACAGAAGAAAAAACAAAATACAATAGATTTAAATCAAATTGATGACGTCAAACATAAGGTGGAAAGGATGCTAAATTCTATAGGTAAGAGTATATTTATAAAATACTATTATGATTTTAAGGATTGTTATATAGGAAAAATTACAAACGAGAGTTTTGCTAATAAACTATTAAATGAAAATAAAAATGCAAAAAGTATAGATGGGCAAATTATTAGAATAAACAATGCAAAAAAAATATTTTCTGAGAATCTTCAAATACTTGCACTTGAAATTATAAAAAATTCTAAAAGGTTAGATGAACAAATAATTACAGAGGCAAACAAGATTATTTTAGAAGAAAGGATAATATAGTTTTATGCTCGTATTTATAATATACGGGCACTTTTTTTGTAAATATTTAGATTAGTTTATAATTATGGTAGAATGTAATTAAAATTGTAAAAAATAAATTTTTATAATTGAAAAGGATGAGTTTTGATGGAAAAATATACGGCAAATTATGTATATACTAATCATAATTTCGTAATACAAAATTTAACTAATAGTAGAAAAGAAAGAAACAAATATTACCCAGCTTATTGTGTAATAAAAAATATATTACATAGGGGATGTCCAACTATAATGTCTCAATATCTACAGGAGGTTATAGGGCCATTGCACAACTTACAGGAATTTGATAAAAGAATTGTTCTTATTGATAGTAAGCCTCCTGTTTGGTATAAAACGATAAAAGGGAATGATGAAAAAAATGATTATCCTGCAAAATATTTTTTTGAAGAAATTTTACCAAACTATTTAGAAGAATATAAGTTTGTTCAGCAATTAATGGTGCCTGAGGTTTTATTTAGTGAAATAACAGATGAAATAAATCAAGAATTTGTAGACCAGCAAGTAGACTTTTATTTACCGCAAGCAAAACTTGTCATAGAGATAAATGGACAACAACATTTAGAAGAAATAAATAAGATAAATGATAAAAATAGAAAAGAATATTTAGCTAAATTTGGAATAGAAACAATTGAGATAAATACCACTGAACTAAGAAATAATAATATTCAACATAAAATAGACAAGATTAAGAGCAGATTAAAACAGTTTGATAAAATATTAAATTACTATAAAGAAAATTACTATAACCAACAAAATTACAAAGAAGAATATACAAAAAAGGCACTTCTTGCTACTGCAGTAATGAGATTTCAGACATTGATTTTAGAATTACTTCAAAGAGAAATATTAAAATTGGATGATAAAATTTGGAGTTTTAATATTTTGAGTTTAGATGTTGATAAAGATTTTGCAAAAATTGCACTTGAAGATATATTTATATGGTTAGAAAACATTTGTAAGCTTATGAAATTGCAATTTAACAAACCAGATGTAAGAATAGTTTATAGTAATGAATCAGAATTTCAATTTAAAGAAGGGTATATTAATGTAAACTTTAGTTTGCTAAGAAGATGGACTGATGAAAATGAAAAATATCCTGAAATTATTTTTGTAAGAACAGATTATTTTGATAAGGCTAATTATTTTGAAGTTAATACAACAGATCCTATAAAGTATAAAATAATTAATGATGGTGAAGAGAGCGACATTCCAGCTTTAAAATTTTTCCTAAAAAATATATTTGGATTTGATGAATTTAATGATGGACAGCTACCTATTATAATAAATGCATTATCCTGCAATGACACAATAGGACTTTTACCAACAGGGAGTGGAAAATCACTATGTTATCAATTAGCAGCACTTTTACAGCCTTGTGTTAGTTTTGTTGTGTGTCCAATAAAATCACTTATGTACGATCAAAAAGATAATTTAGATAAAAGATATATAGATAGAACTAACTATATTAGTAGTGACCAAGACGCTGAAACTAAGAGCAAGATAGGAAAAGAATTTTCTGAAGGGAAATACTTTTTTATTTGGATTTCTCCAGAGAGGTTTCAAATACAGGAGTTTAGAGATTATTTAGACAAACTAAATAAAGAGCAAACTATTGCTATCGCTGTTATAGACGAGGTACATTGCTTATCAGAGTGGGGACACGATTTTAGAACATCCTATTTAAATCTTATAAGAACAATAAGAAAATATTGTCCATCATCTTGGTTATTAGGACTTACTGCTACGGCATCATCATTTGTTTTAGAGGATTTAAAGAAGGAATTTGAAATAGGTAATGATAGTATAAAGACACTTACTTCATTTACAAGACCAGAACTTAATTTTATTGTACATAAGCACGAAAGTGAAGAAATTGAAGATAAGAAAAATATTTTAATTGATCTTCTTAATAATTTAAATAGAGAAAAAGATATATTTAAAATTGATGGTTTAAATACAAAAAGTGGATTAATCTTTACTTTATTAAAAAATGGAAAAATTGGATGTTATAGCATTGCTAATGAGTTATCAAGGATATTTAATATAGATGCAAGATGGTATTCAGGAGAAGTACCGCAGATAAAAGGTATTCCTGTATTAGACTCGGATGAATTTGATAAATATAAAATGAGAGTTCAAAAAGAATATAAAGAAAATAAGTTCCCATTGTTAGTGGCTACAAAAGCATTTGGTATGGGAATAGATAAAAGTAACATAAGGTATACAATTCATTTTGGTCTACCAGCTTCTTTAGAAGCCCTCTATCAAGAAGCAGGTAGAGCAGGAAGAGATAAAAAGAAGGCCGATTGTTATGTTCTATACACAAGAGAAAATATAGAAAAAAATGAGTTAGAAAAGTTGTTTAATCCTCAAACAAAAATAGAAGAAATAAAAGAAATACAACAAAAATACGGTTTTAAGGGAAAAGATGTATTAAGAATTTTCTTCTTATGGTTGTCCAACAACAAAGGTACTGATGAAGAATTTAAAGAGGTAATGAGTATATTTGAAAACTTCGCTGAACCAGGTACAATAAAGAATATTGAATGTAGAAAAATAGGTAAATTTGCAGATGTACAAAAGGCAATTTATAGACTAAGTTTAGTTAAAATAATTGACGATTGGACAATTGAAAGTTGGAATAAAGGCAGGGAAATTATAAAAGTATATTTTAGTGATTATACAGAACAAACAGCAGAAGAAGCATTGTTATACTACATAAGAAGATATGATAAAGAATTTTCTTTAGATCTAAATAAGGTAAATAATGAAAAGTATTCAAAATATATAAAAATATATAACAGTAACATTCTTAGTAAATATGAAAAGATTTTTAATATATTAATAGAATGGATTTATGACAACATAGTTTATAGTAGAAGACAAGCAATAAAGAATATATTAGAGCTTTGTGATAATTTTAAGGATAGTAAAAGCTTCAAAGAAGAAATTGAGAGGTATTTTAAATTTACAGAGAGCACATATTTACTGGACTATATTGCCCAAAATCCTTTAGATCATAAATCTTGGTTTGAAGTATTTTACACCTATACACAAGATAAAAGAAATAAAATCCTCATTGACATTGAAGAGATTAAAAATGTGAAGGGTAATCTAACAAGATTGCTTGAAAGTTATAGGTATAATACTGGGCTTAACTTTTTAAGTGGTATTTTAAGGTTAATATTAGGAGAATTTGAAAATCAAGATGGTCGAATAAGATTAGAATTGGCAATGAAAGAGATATCACAATATGAAAAAGATAAAAAATATGAGATTTTAAGTGAAATATTTAAGATTAAAGAATTATTTAATGAAAAATCAAGAATAGAACTTAGTAAGATGTTAATAGATGTTTATCCTGAAAAATTAGAAAAAATTTATATTGAATTAAAAGACTATTATAGTCTTAATAAAATTATTGAAATATCAGTAGAAAAACTAAAAAGAATAGGGGAGACGATAAATGGTTGATGTAAGTAAATTAAATGATACGATAAATGAATTAGAAAAAGAAGCTAAAAACATAAAAAAAATATCAGATATTATAAATAAAATTAATGATATAAATAATGAAATATCTACAAACAAACAACAATACTCTAAAGTAATTAGTGATATAGAAGAACTAAAAAAAGAATTTATAAGTTTAATAGAAATACAAAAGAAAGTATTACTTGAAATTAATGATACATTGAACAAAAATCAAGAATATATGAACAATAATATAAAAAAAATTCAAGAAGAAAACATTTCATTTAATAAGGACCTGAGTATTATGTATAAACAATTAGAAAATGAGCTTATAAGCACAATTCATTCAATAGATACTGAAAACAAAAAAATGTATTTAGGATTTGAAGAGATAGCTGCATCAAAATTGGAAAAAAATAAATCAGATATACAGTTGGAATTAAGAAATACAAGTAATTTACTATCAACAGATATAGAACAAGTTGTAAAAAATAAGACAGAAGAATTGAAAGCTGATATTAATATAAAAATCGAAAAGATAAATAAAAGGTTGAATATACAAATGGGAATTTTTACTGTTATGTTTATTTTAATTTTAGTAAGCATATTTTTTAAATAAGTGCCACCCAAGTGAAATGTGAATTATACATTAATTACCAAATACCACACTTTCACTTGGGTGATGTTTTTGCTTATATAATAATAGTTTTTTAAAATCTTATGTGGTAAGCATAAGTTTAATATTGACGGACCATATTGGAATTGAAACTTTCTTTTCTTTTTCAATTTCTTTTTGTTTTGCTTTGTTTAAATCGGACCATATTGGAATTGAAACTATCAAGAGCAGTTCCTTTTGCTATACCAAATTTAGGTTTAAATCGGACCATATTGGAATTGAAACTACTCATATACGAAGGGGTATGGGAGTATGACGACATGTTTAAATCGGACCATATTGGAATTGAAACCAATATAATCCGCGGGGTCATCTACTTCAGGGTCGCGTTTAAATCGGACCATATTGGAATTGAAACTATTCTTCAAGCATACAGTCCTTACTGCAAAAGATAGTTTAAATCGGACCATATTGGAATTGAAACTTAGGAAACCTGCGTACTTCTTTACTGCATAAGCAAGTTTAAATCGGACCATATTGGAATTGAAACTAATCATAAAACATAGGATTTTCTAACATATTTAATTCGTTTAAATCGGACCATATTGGAATTGAAACTTAATCGACGCGTACAATTTGGCACAATCAGATAGGTTTAAATCGGACCATATTGGAATTGATAATAAAACTGCGTATTTTTACAAAAAATTTGATTAACTATTGATTCTTGTGCAATTAATATGCAAAAAAATTAATGCGGACAGGTGGGTTCTGCATTAATTTTTTAATATTAACTAAATTTGAAATCATAATAATTTAATTAATATTTTATGGGTGGGGATAAATGTGTGTGATACACTTGTTGCATTGAAAAATTTAACTAAAAATGGTCCTGTGATTTTTGGAAAAAACTGCTTGTGCAACATATGTTATAAGGCAACAGTTAAAAGCGTTGTAATTATAGTAAACCAAGGTGCTTAAAGCGCTGGTTTATATTATATACAGGAGGTGTTAATAATGCATGTTTTAAGATGTATATTAGTTGATTTAGAGAAAGAGATAGGCAAAGATTATAAAATAATGGACAAAGAAACGTTAGTTAAAACAGCAATAACCAAAGCTATATATTTATTAGACAACTATGAAAATGATATATTTGACTGGAGAGCAGATGATGCAGGAAGGTGGCTTGAAAAATATCCAGAATCTTGTATAACAGGAAAATTTAATAGAGAAGAATTCTTAAAGGAATTTGAATTCTTTAGTAGGCATACTGAAAGAAGATTTTTAGAGTATTTTGAAGGAGAAAATGTGGATTATATAAAAGGATTAAAAGGCAAATTTATAGATTATGATAATGATACATTAATAATTAAAATAGATAAGGAAAAGATAAAAAAGCTTTTTTCAGAAAGGTTAAACTTTTTTAATCATGAATTAAATATTATTTATGACATTGCGATGTTGATAAATGGAAAAGTTTATGAAAACTCATACTTTATTAATACTTTATCTTGGGGTAGCTTTGTTGATGATGAGGAAAGAAAAGAAATATATGATAGTCCCGAAAATTATGCATTAGTGTTTATAGATACTCATTATTAAATAAGTGCCACCAAGAGCTCCGAAAAAATGATACCTTAAAAATCGCCACCACAACATATAGTATATAAAGATAGCACAAGATACAATAGAGGGTATGTTTTAAAAACAAATTGATTTTTTCGGAGGTCTCCCACCCAGGTGAAATGTGACATTATCCATATTGTGTAATATATACCACGGGTGAGGTATATATTGTTCAAAAAAGACTTATGCATCACATATTTAAGGTTTTGTTTTCAAAGAAAATAAGGAAAAAATAATAAGATATATTTAAAAGAAATTTAGAAAGAGCAAAAAAGATGTCAAGTTCAAGGTAGTTGTTTGAAGTCTTGTCATAAGTTAGAAATGATAAGACTGCATTTTATATATTTAATTATTTTCTAAATATTTAGCTTTTTTCTTGTTATGTTATAATATGGTTAAGAAAATTTAAAAAGATTTTAAATAAGTGCCACCCAAGTGAAATGTGAAATTAGATATTAATTACCAAATACCACACTTTCACTTGGGTGATGTTTTTGCTTATATAATAATAGTTTTTTAAAATCTTATGTGGTAAGCATAAGTTTAATATTGA
>NZ_JAIHAO010000023.1:0-40595 GCF_020054765.1 Caloramator sp.
GTGCCGAGCCGAGCGGCCATCAGGACGATGGCATCGCGAGGGTAGGACTTTTTCAAACAAAGAAAAGCTTAGAATTGATTAGCGAAATGAACGAATGCCAGAGAAATCCTTTATGGGGGTACAATGCCAAAAAAACAAAAGGTGCCATTACGGCACCTTCCTACACCCTTTCAATTTCTGCCCCTATGGACTTCATCTTACCTACAATATCAACATAGCCCCTATCTAAATGTTGAATATCTCCAATTGTTGTCACACCATCTGCCACAAGTCCTGCTAAAATCAAACAAGCTCCTGCTCTTAAATCTGTTGCTCTAACATCTGCACCAGTTAGTTTTTTGACTCCTTCGATAACAGCACTTCTACCATCTATTTTTATATTTGCTCCCATTCTTTTAAGTTCTGTAACGTGCATAAACCTATTTTCAAATACTGTTTCAGTAACAATAGATGTTCCTTCAACTGTACACAAATATGCCATAAATTGTGCCTGCATATCTGTGGGGAATCCTGGATAAGGTAATGTTTTAATGTCAACTGGTTTAGGATTATCTGTGCCTATAACTCTAACTCCTCCTGGAACTTCTAAAACCTTTACTCCGCATTCCTCAAGCTTTGCAATAATAGGCCTTATATGCTCTACAATTACATTTTCAATTATTAAATCACTTCTTGTAATTGCAGCTGCTACCATATAGGTTCCAGCTTCTATTCTATCTGGTATAGGCTGATGGATTGTCCCTTTTAATTCCTTTACTCCCTGAATTCTTATTGTGTCAGTTCCAGCTCCTAAAATATTTGCTCCCATTCTATTTAAAAAATTAGCAAGATCAACAATCTCTGGTTCCTCTGCTGCATTTTCAATTACTGTTTCTCCCTCTGCTAAAACAGCTGCCATCATTATATTTTCTGTTGCCCCAACTGATGGAAAATCTAAATAGATTTTGTTTCCCTTAAGTTTTTTACACTCTGCCTCCACATATCCGTGTCCAATATTTATATCTGCACCAAGAAGTGAAAAACCCTTTAGATGTAAATCTATAGGCCTACTTCCAATATTACACCCTCCAGGCATTGAAATTCTTGCTTTTCCATATTTTGATAGTATTGGACCTAAAACTAAAAAAGATGCCCTCATCTTTTTTACAAGTTCATAGGGAGGTTCTAATGTTTTTAAAGAACCATCCTTAACTTCTATTATACCCTTTTTAATATCCATATTAATATTTACACCTAAAGAGTCAAGAACACTACACATTACTTTAACATCATCAAGATTTGGTACATCATCTATAACACATCTATCGTGGCATAAAATAGATGCAGCGATAATAGGAAGCACTGAATTTTTTGCAGAACTTATTTTTACTGTTCCTTTTAATTTGTTATTTCCCTTTACAACAATTCTCTCCATCATATATTCCTCCAAAAATTAATACTCTTCAAATATAAGTGGACTGCCAATCCAAATATATGTACATTTATTTAAATCACTATATCTTAAGGCTATGTTTAAGTTTATATACTTATCTTCACACTTTTTTCTCTCCTCTAAAGTTGGTAAAAAGGCAGATACACTAACTAAGTTTTCATTTTCAATACCATCTACAAAAATAGCCCTTTTTCTCTTTAATATCTCAACTGCCTTTTCCTTCATCTCAGCTTTTGTAAGTTTCCCACTAAATTTTCCTACAACCAGTATTGAAAACTTAGGGATTGCCCTATGTTTTATAAAGTTAATAAAAATAGTCTGCTTAATATTATTTATATTCACATTGTGTGCATTTTGTGAAACTGTTAAGGAAGCATAAATTTTATCCTCTACATCCCTTAATCTTACTGTAATGTAGCCACTTGACATAATTGCATTAAGGAGAAACTCTTCTTCTGTTTGTATATAATCATAGGATATGACATCAAACCCACTGATTAGCTCTTTTGATAACAAATATTTATCATTATAACCTGATAGAAAACTACTTCCCTCTAACTGTATATTTATTGTTTCACCACCTGCTTCATAGCAAGCATCAATAATGTCTGCATAAATTTTATTTTGATAATTCCAAAATGTAAAAAGTATAATGATTAGAATTAATAATAAACAAAACCACTTTTTCATTTTAACACCCTCCCCTTTTTATAAAAGAGTATGTCCATGAAAAAGTGGTTTTATTCAAATTTTCTACTTTTTATTCATTATATCGCTTGCCTTCAATCTTGCCGTTGCCTTCATAAGCTTCAATTTTGCCTTAAGATAATCAATATTTTCATCCTTTGCCTGAAGCTTTTTCCTTGCTCTATCAAGCTCTTCCTCTGCCCTTTCTCTATCTATTTCCTCCGGCCACTCTGCTGCATCTGCCATTATTATTGCCTTATTATCTATAAACTCAATAAAACCTCCTGCAATAACAGCATACTTATTAAAGCCATTTTGTGTAATCTTTATAACATCAGGTAAAATTGCGGCAACATAGGGGGTGTGGTTTGCAAGAAACTGCATTTTGCCAACAAGGCTACTTACAATTAACGAATCTACTTCTCCTTTAAAAAATCTTCTATCTGGTGTAACAATCTCCAGGCTAAATTTAGCCATAATATCACCTCTTATACCTCATATCCTAATGCCTTTGCCTTTTCAACAACCTCATCTATAGTTCCAACCATAAAGAAGGCTGCCTCTGGAATATTATCATATTTTCCATCAAGTATCTCTTTAAATCCTCTTACTGTTTCCTTTACAGGTACATATTTTCCTTGTATACCTGTAAATTGTTCTGCTACTGAGAAGGGCTGTGATAAAAATCTTTGAACCTTTCTTGCCCTTGATACAACAAGTTTATCCTCCTCAGACAACTCATCTATACCAAGTATTGCAATTATATCCTGAAGCTCCTTATATCTTTGAAGAATATTTTTTACCCTCTGTGCTGTTTCATAGTGTTCCTCTCCAACTATTCTTGGATCAAGTATTCTTGATGTTGAATCAAGTGGGTCAACTGCTGGATAAATACCAAGCTCTGCTATTGACCTTGATAAAACTGTCGTCGCATCAAGGTGTGTAAAAGTTGTTGCAGGTGCTGGGTCTGTTAAGTCATCTGCAGGAACATATACAGCCTGAACAGATGTAATTGAACCGTGCTTTGTAGATGTAATTCTCTCCTGAAGTGCACCCATCTCTGTTGCAAGAGTAGGCTGATATCCAACTGCTGATGGAATTCTTCCAAGCAGTGCTGAAACCTCTGAACCTGCCTGTGAAAATCTAAATATATTATCTATGAATAAAAGTACATCTTGACCTTTATCTCTAAAATATTCTGCCATTGTAAGTCCTGTTAGAGCAACCCTCATTCTTGCTCCAGGTGGTTCATTCATCTGTCCAAACACAAGAACTGTATTGTCTATAACCTTTGATTCCTTCATTTCATTATAAAGATCATTACCTTCTCTTGTTCTCTCTCCAACTCCTGTAAATACAGAAAGTCCTCCGTGCTGTTTTGCTATGTTATTTATAAGCTCCTGTATTAAAACTGTCTTTCCTACTCCTGCACCACCAAATAGACCAATCTTTCCACCCTTTTGATATGGTGCAAGAAGATCTATAACCTTAATACCTGTTTCAAACATCTCTGGTTGAACAGATTGTTCTTCAAAACTTGGTGGTGTTCTATGAATTGAGTAGTATTCCTCTGCCTCTACGTCTCCTAAATTGTCTATAGGCTTTCCTAAAACATTAAATAATCTACCCAATGTTTTTTCACCAACAGGTACTGATATAGGTGCATTAGTATCCTCTGCCATAGCACCACGTACAAGTCCATCAGTTGAATCCATAGCAATAGCTCTTACCGTATCATCTCCAATATGCTGCATAACCTCTGCAACAAGCTCTTTTCCATTGTTATCTATTTTTATTGCATTATATATACTTGGTAAATGGCCTTCTTCAAACCTTATATCAACAACAGGTCCAATTACCTGTACAACCTTTCCCTTACTCACACTATCCCTCCTACTCCTTCAATGCTTCTGCACCACTTACAATCTCTGTTATCTCCTGAGTTATGCTGCTCTGTCTTAATCGATTGTACATTGTTTGCAGCTTATTTAATAACTCCTGTGCATTCTTTGTTGCACTATCCATAGCATTCATCCTCATTGCATATTCACTCGCAATACTTGTTAAAATAGCATAGTAAAGCATATTGTTAAGATACTTTGGAAAAATATAGTCTAAAACCCTACTGGCTCTTGGTTCAAACTCAAACTCCCTATTTACCTTCTCCTTTGGTTTTTCAAGTGGTAAAAGTTTTAAAACCTCCACCTCTTGTTTAACAGGTGAATAAAACTTAGTATAAATAAGTTTTACGCTTCTAACCTCACCATTTTTATAGGAGTCTATTGCGTGTTTCATAATATCTACAGCATCCCAATAAACTGGATAATCGCCAACCTCTACATACTCTGCAATAGTATCGTATCCCCTTCTTACAAAAAAACTTCTTGCCTTTTCCCCAACAGTTAAAAGCTTAACCTTTTTACCCTCCATATCTTCTAAGGCTCTTTTTATTACATTGGCATTATAGCTGCCACAGAGCCCTGAATCAGAAGTTATAATTATATACAAATCTGTATCAACCTTATTTTTATTAAAATATATACTTGACTCTGCATCTTGGCTTAATGCTAATGTCTTTATGACCTCATTGAATTTATTTATATATGGCTCATTTTTTTCAGCCCTTGCTCTAACCTTTTTAAATTTTGATGTTGCAACAAGCCCCATTGCCTTTGTAATCTTTTGAGTATTCTGTACTGACTTTATTCTTCTTTTTAAGTCAATTAGCCCTCCTGCCATAAAAACACCTCCAGAAGGGTATATTATTTAAAATTACCCTTAAATTCATTAATTGCATCCTCTAACATCTTCTTTATTTCATCTGTTAATTCCTTTTTCTCAACTATAGCATTTAAAACTTCTCTCTTGTGGGTTTTTAGAAAATCTAAATATTCCTTTTCAAATCTTCTAACATCTTCAACTTTAATATCATTTAAATAATTGTTTATTGCTGCATATAAAATAGCTATCTGTTCTTCAACAGGCATAGGTGAATACTGCTCCTGCTTTAGAATTTCTACAAGTCTTTGTCCCTTCTCAATTCGTGCTCTTGATTCCTTATCAAGATCTGAACCAAACTGTGCAAATGCTGCAAGTTCTCTATATTGTGCAAGCTCAATTCTTAACATACCTGCAACCTGCTTCATAGCTTTAATTTGTGCAGAACCTCCAACACGTGAAACTGATATACCAGGGTTTATAGCTGGTCTTACCCCTGCAAAGAAAAGGTCTGTTTCAAGGAATATCTGCCCATCAGTAATGGAAATTACGTTTGTTGGAATATATGCAGTAACATCACCGGCTAAGGTTTCAATTATAGGAAGGGCCGTCATAGATCCTCCTCCTAATTCATCCGAAAGCTTTGCAGCTCTCTCTAAAAGTCTTGAATGTAAATAGAATACATCACCTGGATAGGCTTCACGTCCTGGTGGTCTTCTTAATAGTAGTGACATAGTTCTATATGCCACTGCGTGCTTTGATAAATCATCATAAATTATCAAAACGTGTTTTCCGTTATACATAAATTCTTCCCCCATAGCACAACCTGCATATGGTGCTAAGAATTGAAGTGGTGCTGTATCAGATGCAGAGGCTGACACAACTATTGTATAGTCCATTGCACCTGCCTGTTGTAATGTATTTACTATGTGGGCAACTGTTGACTGTTTTTGTCCTATTGCAACATAAATACATATTACATCCTTATCCTTTTGGTTTATAATTGCATCTATAGCAATTGCTGTTTTACCTGTTTGTCTATCTCCTATAATAAGTTCTCTTTGTCCTTTACCTATTGGAACCATTGAATCTATTGCCTTTATACCTGTCTGCATTGGCTCTTTTACCGATTTTCTTTCTATAACTCCTGGAGCTTGTGTCTCAACCGGTCTTGTTTTTGTTGCCTTTATTGGCCCTTTTCCATCTATTGGTTCACCCAATGCATTTACTACTCTTCCTATTAAAGCTTCTCCAACAGGAACTTCAACTACCTTTCCTGTTCTTTTTACTACATCTCCCTCTTTTATACCCTGCTGATTTCCGAATAGAACAGCACCTACATTAGACTCCTCAAGGTTTAGTGCCATACCATATACTCCATTTGGAAACTCTAAAAGTTCTCCAGACATACAGTTATTTAAGCCATAGATTCTTGCAATGTCATCTCCAATTTGAACTATCGTACCCGTATCCTCTATTTCAAATCTATTTTCATATCCTTCAAGCTGCCTCTTTAATATTCTTGTTATTTCATCAGGTCTTATGCTCATATTATCACCTCATCCTTCTTAAGAAGTTGCTTCTTTATCCTCTCAAGTCTTCCCTTTACTGTTTCATCTATTGTTTCATCTGATACCTTAAGATATACTCCTCCAATTAAGGACTCATCAACGATATTCTCTATCTCAATATCACAATTATACTTTCTCTTTAGTTTACTTCTCAAAGCTTCTATTTCTTCATCATTTAATTTTACGGCTGTTTTAACAAGTGCAAACTTTACTCCTATATGTTCATAATACCTATATTTAAACTCCTCATTAACAAGGAATATATCCTCTATTCTATCGTGGGTTATAAGAAGAATTATTGTTCTTATTAGTTCATCTGGTGTTTTACCCTTTAATGAACTGTTTATTATATTTATCTTCTCATCATCCTTTATCTCTGGATGTATTAAAAACTCATAAAACTCCCTATTTCCTCTTAAGAGTTTGCAGAAATTATCAAGATCCTCAATACATTCCTTTAAATTTCCTGTTATTTTTGCCTCTTCTAAAAGTGCCTCAGCATACTTTGCCGCAACTATTTCATGCATATTATGCACCTACCCTATTTATAAATTCCCTAATTAGTGCATGATGTTTTTCTTCATCTAGTTCCCTTTCAATTGCCTTTGCAGCAGCTAAAAGAGATAAAGACACAATTTGCTTTTTAATTTCATCCTGTGCCCTTTCCATTTCAAGCTCTGCATCTTCTCTTGCCCTCTGTCTTATAAAATCTGCCTCTTTTTTTGCTGCCTCAACAATCTCATCGTGAATGCTTTGGGCTTTAATTTTATATTCCTCAACTATTTTTCTTCCCTCTTCATTTAATTCCTTAAGCTTTTCTTCATATTGTTTTTTAAGTTCTTCTGCTTCCTTCTTTTTATTTACCGATGTTTTAATGTTATTTTCAATTGTATTTGTTCTATTTTCCATAAAGGTTGTAACTGGTATAAAAAGCTTTTTCTTAAGATATATATATAAAATAACAACATTGAATATTGTTATTAAAACTGTAGCTAACTTTATCTCCATACTTTCACCTCCAAAGGCTATAAATTAGGGTTCATCCTTTTATTTTTATAGATAAGTTTTGGTTAGCCCCACGAAGTATTGAATATAAATTCCTTTCGTGGGGCTAATTTAAATTATAAATAGTTCTTTTAAATTTATACTAACTTAACAATTATAAGTAGTATTGCAACAAGCAATCCATAAATTGCTGTTGCTTCTGAGAAGGCTGAACCTATGATTAGTGTACTTACTATATCATTTTTAGCCTCTGGTTGTCTTGAAACTGCTTCTACTGCCTTGCCTGTAGCAATTCCTGTACCTATTCCTGCTCCAAGTCCTGCAAGTGCGGCAATACCTGCTCCTATTGCTGAAAGTCCTAATATAAATGCTTTTGGATCCATTGTAGTCATTATAATCTCCTCCTTTAATGTTCTGATGTAGTTTTTATAAAAATCATTGTTAGCATAACAAATATAAACATCTGTATTGTTCCATCAAATAAATCGAAATATATATGGAATGGTATTGGTAAAAAGGCTGCAAACACAGGAACCTTAAGGTGAAGTGAATGGCTTAAAAATTCCAATCCTTCATATAGAAGTTCCATCATAATAACTGCAGCAGTTATATTACCAAATAATCTTAGGCTCAAAGAAACAGGTACAACCAATCTCTCTATTATATTTAAAGGAAGCATAAACCAAAATGGTTTTGCATATCCCTTAAAGTACCCTAATATTCCACTATGAACTATAGCATTTACCTGTATTAGCACAAAGGATATAAGTGCTAAACCAAGTGCTACACTATAATCTGCAGTAGGAGGCCTAAAACCTGTTAAGCCAAATAAATTCAAAAATAAAAGATAAATCATAAGTGTTCCAAAGAAGGGGGCAAAACCTTTGTATTCATCTCCCATACTTCCCTTTACAAGTGAATTTATTTTTTCCACAACTACTTCTACAAAAATTTGTCTTCCCTTTGGAACTGTCTTTAAATCTCTTACTAAAAATGGAACTATAATCATAATAAAAGCAATAACTATCCACTGTGCTATAACTGAAAAATATATGGGTATGTTTAATCCTAAAAGTCTTAATGTAAAAATTGCTTCACTCTTTCCCATATTGTCCCTCCCTTCTACAGTCTAATAATGCACCTATTTTTATAGATATATTTATTGTTAGAAACCCTAAAAAGAGTATAAAAACGTTATAACCATCCTTAACTGCACTTGCTAAAATTAGCGCTATTAAAATTATTCTCATCGTAAAAAATATAAACTGAATAATCTTAGAGTGATTAACTTTTCTGCTTATTATATAATTTGTTCCAAGCGACAGCAGGATAAAATTAAATACCCCAATGATATACCCTAAAAAATATGATATGAAATAATTCTTATTAAAAACTAATATTGACAACATTAATATCAAAAATATGTTAAGGGAAAATTTCAGCTTTTTTAAAATAAAGCTAAATATGAAATAATCAACCATAAAACACCACCAAAAATGTCTTTTATCTTAGTTTCTAAAGTTTTATATTTTTAATACATATAAATTATATTGTATTTTAACGATATTCTAATTCATTAATAAATAATACTCCTCTCAAGTTATACTGTCAATCAAAGATATAGATATTTAAATTTTATAACTTGTCAGAAATTTTAATTAAAAAAGGCCGGTACCAAAAATTTTGGTACCGGCCTACATCTACCCTAATAAGGTAACTGTCTGCCTAACAATCTAAGACTACCCGACCTCCGAGCTTGGCTGTCAGTTAGCCCTCACATTAGATATTTTAACACTTATTCGATAAAATTCAACACTTTTTATGTTAAAAAAACGCAAATTTGACTGATTAGTCTAATTTACGTTTTATATTTCTTTATTTATCAAACTATAACTATGGATTTTACTATTTATTAGCTCTAAATTCATCGGGTCTTTCATTAATTAAACCAAAATAGTACAATATAGCATCCACTATTCTCCTTGAAGCCTTTCCATCTCCATAGGGATTTACTGCATTGGCCATAGCCTTATATGCCCTTTGGTCTTTTATTAATGTTTCTGCCTCTTTATATACATTCTCCTCATCAGTTCCTATTACCTTTACAGTTCCAGCCTCAACTGCCTCAGGACGTTCTGTAACATCCCTTAATACAAGTACAGGCTTTCCAAGGTGTGGTGCTTCCTCCTGCAATCCTCCTGAATCTGTCATTACCATATAGCATCTATTCATTAAGTTATGGGTTTCCTTAGTATCAAGTGGTGGAAGAAGATGTACTCCCTCTACACCATCTAATATACTATATACTGTTTCTCTAACAACTGGATTTAGATGCACAAGATAAACAATCTCAACATCATCATTAATTTCAACTATCCTCTTAAAGGCTCTACATATATTTTGTAAAGGCTCACCCCAATTTTCACGCCTATGGGCTGTAACCATTATCACCTTTTTATTTTTAAAATCTATATTATTTAAAACTTCATTTTCAAAAACATATTCATCACTAACAGTCTCCTCTAATGCATCTATTACTGTGTTGCCTGTTATAAATATAGACTCTTCCTTTACACCCTCATTTAATAGATTTTGCTTTGAAGTTGGTGTTGGTGCAAAATGAATATCTGAAAGTGCACCTGTTAACTTTCTATTTATCTCCTCTGGGAATGGAAAATACTTATCAAAGGTTCTAAGACCTGCTTCAACGTGTCCTATTTTTATCTTATTATAGAAGGCCGCAAGACTTCCTGCAAAGGTTGTTGTCGTATCACCGTGAACTAAAACAATATCCGGTTTTACTTCCTTAAAAAGCTCATCAAGGCCTTCAAGAACACCTGTTGTAATTGATGTTAACGTTTGTCTATCCTTCATTATATTTAAATCATAATCCGGTTTTATTTTAAACAAATCTAATACTTGATCAAGCATTTGTCTATGCTGTGCTGTAACACAAACAATTGAATTAATATTTTCTCTTTTTTCAAGCTCCTTTACAAGTGGTGCCATCTTTATAGCTTCTGGTCTTGTTCCAAAAATAGTCATTACCTTTAACATTTAATCACCTCTTTGTTTTTTTAAAAGTCCTAATTCTGTTGCAAAGGCCAATACTAAAGTACATACAATCATCAATATTAAATAGGATTTTTTTGTTGAAACTGACATTGCTATAATAGATGTTATTCCAAAAATTCCACTAACTATATATAAAATTATAGCAACCTGCTTCTGACTATACCCTAATGCTAAAAGTCTATGGTGAAGATGTCCCTTATCTGCCTCCATAATAGGCCTATTGTTTATTTTTCTTCTTATCATAGCAAATAAAGTATCATAAATAGGAAGTCCAAGTGCCAATATTGGTACTGCTACAGCAACTGCTGTTGCTGACTTTATTGCACCTTGTATTGATATTGCTGCAAGGGTAAAACCTAAAAACTGCGAACCTGTATCTCCCATAAATATACTTGCTGGATTGAAGTTGTAGTATAAAAATCCTATACACGCACCTGATAATATTATTGACAAAATACCCACTATCATTCTACCACTTATAATTGATACTCCAAATAATGATAAGGCAGAAATCGTACAAACGCCACAGGCAAGACCATCTAATCCATCAATTAAATTAACAGCATTAGTCATACCAACAACCCATAGAATAGTTATTGGAATACCTAACCATCCTATGTAAAAGGAGCCTGTTCCAGGTAGGAAGGGTATTGTTATGTAATTTATTTTTATTCCATATAATATTAAAACAATAGCAGCAATTATCTGGAATAAAAGCTTTGTCTTTGGTTTTAACTCCCTTATGTCATCTACTATACCCATAGCTACTATAATTGATGCACCTACTAATATACCATCAAAATTAGATTTAAAACCTATGTAATATAAAGAATAAATTAAAAAGGATGTAAAAATAGCAAGTCCCCCAAGCCTTGGAATAGGCTCTTTATGTAGTCGTCTTTCATCTTTCGGTACATCTATTGCACCTAATATGTATGCAAGCTTTTTTACCAATGGTGTTAATAAAAAGGATGTTAAAGCTGGAAACAAAAACATATAAAGATACTTCATTTTACTACACCTCATTTTTTTAAAATACCATAAACATTTTATCATAAAATAATAAAAAAAATAATTAAAAATAAATGAACTTTACAGATTAGGACATCTTTTTATAAAATTTATATATTTTATTTTTTCCAACTATATTTATAAATCAAAATAGCCCACAAATAATGCAAAGTGGACTCAGATTATTTACAAACCCAATTTTTATCTAAAGTATTAAAGCATTAAAAAGCCCCATGAAGGATTTCTTGGGCATTCGTTCATTTCGCCAAGCAATTCTAAGCTTTTCTTTGTTTAAAAAAGTCCTACCCTCGCGATGCCATCGTCCTGATGGCCGCTCGGCTCGGCACGTCCTGTGCCGAATTACGGACTTTTTTAAATTCGAAAAGCAAGAATTGCTAAAGCTCATGAAAGAGCCTATCGAAATCCTTTCATAGGGCTTTTTCATACTTTAGCTAACAAATGAGTTTGTCAACAATATAAGCCCACAAATAATACATTGTGGGCTTTTTCACTATATAGTAAACCTTACAATTTCAACTCCTGATTCCTTTATCATCTCAAGTGACAGTTCATCTGGATAGTCTCCCGAGAATACAATCTTTTTTATTCCTGATGCAATTATCTGCTTTGCACATATAATACAGGGCTGTGCAGTAACATAAATAGTTGCACCCTCTATTGATATTCCATACTTTGCAGCCTGTATTATAGCATTTTGCTCTGCGTGTAGTGCTCTGCATAGTTCGTGCCTTTGCCCTGATGGAATGTTAAGTTCTTGCCTTAGACATCCAATATCAAGACAGTGCTTCATCTTAGGCGGAACACCATTATATCCTGTTGTAAGAATTCTATTGTCCTTAACTATAACAGCTCCTACCTGTCTTCTAAGGCAGGTTGAACGCTTCTTTATTGTATGGGCAATCTCCATAAAATATTCATCCCAGCTTGGTCTCATTGCTACACCTACTTCGTACCAAATATTCTATCACCAGCATCTCCAAGTCCTGGAACAATATATCCGTGGTCGTTTAGATATTCATCTACGTGTGCAACGTATATCTCAATATCTGGATGAGCCTCAAGAACTGCCTTTATTCCCTCTGGTGCTGCAATTAAACACATAAGCTTAATATTCTTTGCTCCCTTGTCCTTTAAAAGCTTAATAGCATCTGCAGCAGAACCACCTGTTGCAAGCATTGGATCTGTAACTATTATTTCTCTCTCTTCAATATCGCTTGGAAGCTTGCAGTAATATTCAACTGGCTTTAAAGTTTCTGGGTCGCGATAAAGTCCAATATGTCCAACCTTTGCTGCTGGAACTAATCTTAGCATTCCATCTACCATTCCAAGTCCTGCTCTTAAAATAGGAACTATTGCAACCTTCTTTCCAGTTAACATCTTTGCCTTTGTTTTGCATATTGGTGTTTCAATTTCAACCTCTTCAAGTTGGAAACTTCTTGTAACTTCATAACCCATAAGCATTGATATTTCTTCTAAAAGTTCTCTAAAATCCTTAGAACCAGTGTTAACATCCCTCATTATTGATAATTTGTGTTGAATTAGCGGGTGATCAATAACAATAACTCTCTTATCCATAATATCCTCCTCATATTATTTATTTTGAATATTTCTTTTCAATTTCTGCTATCTTGTCTATTCTTCTTTGGTGTCTGCCACCTTCAAATTCAGCCTCAAGATAAGCATCAACTATATCAAGTGCAAGGCCAATTCCTGTTATTCTTTCACCAAGTGCTAATATATTTGCATTATTGTGCTGTCTTGCTGCCTTTGCACTAAATGTATCTGTACAGTGGGCTGCTCTAATTCCTGGAACCTTGTTTGCTGCTATTGATATTCCAATTCCTGTTCCACAGACTAGTATTCCGCAGTCATATTCCCCCTTAACTATTGACTCTGCAACCTTTTCTGCAAAATCAGGATAGTCACAGGATTCTATTGAATAGCATCCAAAATCCTTATATTCTATTCCCTTCTTCTCTAAATGTTCTAAAATAGCCTGTTTTAAATTGTATCCTCCGTGGTCACATCCTAAAGCTATCTTCATAGGTATTCCTCCTTTATATAGTTTGTAAGTTCACCTTTTTATTTAACAAAAAAGGAAAGTAAAAGGCTAAAAAGCCTTAACTTTCCTTTAATTTACTGAATAGAATATCTATAGCTTGTTTAATTTCATTAGCACAAGCCCTATAAGTTTCAATATCTCCACCAAATGGATCTACAATATCTCCACTTTCTCCAATATATTCTAAAAGTGTAAAAACTTTATTAGAAAAGGATGGATAGTATGAAAGTATTGTATCTTTGTGTGCTCTTGTCATAGTTAAAACAAGGTCTGAATTTTCTAAAAGTTCGTATGTAAGCTGCCTTGAAAGATGGTTTCTTATATCTATTCCCATCTCCTCCATAGCCAGTAGTGCATTTAAAGAGCAGGATGCACCATTTGTTGCATAGATTCCAGCGGATGAGATATCCATATCTAAATTTAATTCCTGTGCCCTTTTTTTAGCTATTCCTTCTGCCATACAGCTTCTACAAGTATTTCCTGTGCACACAAATAGTAGCTTCATACTTACCTCCTATAGATTTATGACATTATATGATGCAGCCTTTTTCATTCTATTCATTATAGCAAGTCCTAATCCATCTTCCTCAAAACCTTCTGCATATATATAATCTACATCTATTTTATCAAATTCCCTCAATGTGTCAAATAGATTTGCAGCAATAAGTCCTAATTTTTTTCTACTTCCTATGGAAATAATATATCCACCCCTATACAGATCTTTTGTCTCATCTGTCGCAAGAACACCAACAAGCTTACCCTTTGATTTCATTTCATCTATTTTCATATTTATATAATCAACAGCTCTTTCTATTCTTCCTGTTATTATTGTCATTTCAGCCTTTGGAGCATAATGTCTATACTTCATACCCGGGGACTTTGGTTTTAGATTTTCATCTGGCTTTGTTAAAATTGCAGGATCAATATCTACATTAAGCCCAATTTCCTCCAGCATATCCTTTGTTATAGCACCAGGTCTTAGTATTGTAACCTTTTCATCTAAAACCTCAACCACCGTTGACTCAAGACCAAATTCACATTTATCTCCCCCAATAATCATATCAACCTTTCCCATTAAATCATCAATTGTATGTTCTATTGTGGTTGGACTTGGCCTTCCTGATATATTGGCACTTGGTGCTGCAACCGGAACCCCTGCATACTCTATCAGCTTTCTTGCAACCTTATTGGAGGGCATTCTAATTGCAACACTATCTAAGTTTGCAGTAACAAGCATAGGTATGCTGCTACTCTTTTTTACAACTATTGTTATTGGTCCTGGCCAAAAATTTTCCATTATTTTTTTTGCATTTTCTGGTATATACTCTACATATTCTGATATATCAAAATCCGCAACATGAACTATAAGCGGATTGTCCTGTGGTCTTCCCTTTGCCTTAAATATCCTCCTGCAGGCCTCCTCGTCAAGTGCATTGGCCCCAAGCCCATATACTGTCTCTGTAGGGAAAACAACAAGACCTCCCCTTTTTATAACTTCTGCCGCCTCTTTTATCTTTTCATCACTATGTTCATCCACATAATAAACCTTTGTATCCAACCTCTTCGCCTCCATTAGATTATATTAATAAAAATAAAACCTATTATAAATCCAATTATGATTGATAGAGTTGAAAACAATCCTCTGTAGTTTTCCTTACTTTCAGGTATTAACTCTCCACATACAATGTAGAGCATTGTTCCCGATGCAAATCCTAATGATGCCGCAATAAAGCTCTTTTGTATCTCACCAATATAGGCACCAATATAGGCACCTATCGCAGTAGGGAGTGCTGTTATTGCAGTAAATAAAATTATTTTTAGCTTAGATAATCTCGAACTTAAAAGTGGAGCTGCAACTGCTGCACCCTCTGGTATATCGTGAAGTGCTATTACAAAGGCAATCTTATACCCTAATATGCTGCTTCCTCTAAAACCTGAACCTATTGCGAGCCCTTCTGGAAAATTATGGGCAGCAAGTCCAAAAGCAAGAAGCAGTGCAACTTTAATACCTTTACCATATTTTTTTACGAAATTACTATAGGGCAAAAATATATCAAGAAGTGAAATAAATATGACTCCAAATATTATTCCAATTAAAACAACTTCTAAATCTGCCATTAATATTGCCTCTGGTATCAAATCAAAGGTAACAACAGAGAGCATAAGCCCTCCAGCTATACCCATAACAGCAGATAAAACCATATTATTCGTTTTTCTAAAGAGTACTGTTAGTGCACCTCCAAGGGATGTTCCAACCAAACAGCAAAATGTAGCAAATAGGGTTATATACAATCTTGATTCCATAAAACCTCTCCTTTTTGATTTTCTCCTTTTAAGTTTATGAGAGGTTATATTCGTCTATAACTAATTTTATGTATTTTATTGCTCTATCTGTAAAGTGGGCTCTATAGCAGGTCTTGTATAGCTTATATAAATAAAAATATTTTTTAGCTCCTCCATTTTTAATTATATAACAATAAAATTTTTCCCTATCATAAAAATGTGATGCCTCTTTGTAACATTTTAAATAGTCATTATGATTTAATGCATACTGCTTATCAAATAGAATTAATGATTTTGAACGTTTCATTTTATCAATTAAAATTATTATTTGAAAATCATCATATTTTTCTACAACATCAACAAACAATATATTATCTAACGGAATATTAACCACCCTACTAAAGAGCTTTTGCACCTTAACTCTGTCTTGTTTAAATATTATATCAAAGGTTGAATCCACATACATCCTAAACATATAGACTATAAACAAAAACTCTATTATATATAAATTTGCATATATAAGTGTTCTCTCTAAACCTATAAAATAGCCTTGATCATCAAGAACCTTTACAAGATAGAGCATTACTATCATTACAATTATTGAAAAGAATATACTTCTTTTAAACTTTGCCCTTTCCTTTGCAAGTTTCTTTTTTATTTTCACTGTACCACCCCTTTAATGCAAGTCATTCCCCTTTATTTAGATTTTTAAACATATCATTTAAAATATTACGTCCATTTTTGGTGGTAAGTATATAAAAGTTTCCTGATTTTGTTTTAACTTGAGTTAAGAAGTTTGATTGTGCAATTCCTATATAGTCTTCTATATATACCCTTTTTCTTAAAAACAGTCCTTTAAAATTTATTCCTTTACTATCTATACTAATTTCAATGCAGAAGCTTCTTAAATAAAAGATCAATATAAATATATCAAATCCTATATTTATATAGTTTACATAGGTATAGCTTTTTTTATAAAGCACCAGAAGATATGAAAAAATTATAGATAAAACAAACAGAGGGAAAATTAAATACAGTGGTCTATTAGCAATATAGCGTTTCATAATTGCACCCCCAGCTAAAAATTTGGGCATGCTAAGTAGCATGCCTATTCTCCTGCTGCCTTTAATTTTTCTGCTTGGTCATTTGTGATAAGTGCATCTATCATTTCATCAATTTCTCCATCTAAGAATGCATCAAATTTATATATCGTAAGCCCAATTCTGTGGTCTGTAATTCTGCTTTGTGGGAAGTTGTATGTCCTTATCTTTTCACTTCTATCTCCAGAACCTACTTGGCTCTTTCTCTCTTCAGCAATTTGGCTCTGCTGCTTTTGAAGCTCTATTTCATAAAGCCTTGCTCTTAAAACCTTCATTGCCTTTTCTCTATTTTTAATCTGGGACTTTTCATCCTGACACGTTACAACAATACCTGTTGGAAGGTGCGTTATTCTAACTGCTGAGTCTGTTGTATTAACGTTTTGTCCACCGTGACCTGATGAACGATAAACATCAACCCTTAAATCGTTTGGATTGATTTCAACCTCAACATCCTCAACTTCTGGTAAAACTGCAACTGTTGCAGTTGATGTGTGTATTCTTCCTCCTGACTCTGTTTGAGGAACTCTTTGAACACGGTGAACTCCACTTTCATACTTTAATCTACTGTAGGCACCTTGTCCCTTTATCATAAATATAACTTCCTTATATCCACCTATTCCTGTTTCATTAGCTGATATAACCTCTACTTTAAAGTTATGTCTTTCAGCATATCTTGTGTACATTCTAAATAGGTCTCCTGCAAATAGTGCAGCCTCTTCACCACCAGCACCTGCTCTTATTTCTACGATAACGTTTTTATCATCATTTGGATCCTTTGGAAGAAGTAAAATCTTAAGTTCCTTTTCAGTTTCTACAACCTTCTCCTCAAGCTCCTTTATCTCTTCCTTTACAAGTTGTTCCATTTCATCGTCAAGTCCGCCCTCCTGGAGCATTTCCTTATCTTCCTTAAGTCTCCTTTGAATGTCCTTATATTCCCTATACTTTAATACAATTGGTTCCATCGAACTGTGTTCTTTACATAATTTTTGAAAAAGAGTATTATCAGAAATAACATCTGGGTCTGCTATCTTCTTTGAAAGCTCTTCATACTTTTCTTCAATAAAATCCAATTTATGCAACATAGTTATCACTCCATACTTTAGTTTAATTTACAATATACCTATCTTATTTTAGCAATGAATTTACATTGTTGCAACAAAAATATTATTAAAAAAGAATTATACCAAGTATACCACAGATAATTAATACTAATATTGTATCTAATTTAAAATACATAAGTAACAGCAAAGATAAAATATATATAAAACCATCCTTAACACCTGTAACATTGCTTTTAAATATTGAAAAGGAAGCATATATTAAAAGTCCAAGAACTGCTGGTCTTATTCCATTAAAGGCCTTCTTTACACCTTCCCTTTCATAAAACCTCTTTAAGAAGGCTGCAATAATTAAAATCATTATAAAGGAGGGAGAAACTACTCCAAGTGTTGCCATTACACTTCCAAATACACCAGCCATTTTATACCCTATAAAGGTTGCAGAGTTTATTGCGATAGGGCCTGGAGTCATTTGAGATATGGCAAGTATATCTGAAAACTCCTTCATAGTTAAAAAACCTCTCCCTATAAACTCCCTCTCAATAAAGGGAAGCATTGCATAACCTCCACCTATCGAAAAGGCACCTATCTTAAAAAAAATTAAAAACAGCCTAAATGCCATCCTTCTCCCCCCTTATCAATAAGCCTAAAATAGCAGAGGATAAAATTATAACAATAGGGTCAACCTTTAAAAACATAAGTACAATTGTAAGAACAGTTATTATATAATAGTACCATTTAAACTTTTTTGTCTTTCCTATCTTTATTGCTGAATACAAAATTAGTGCTGCAACTGCAGGCCCTGCTCCTTGAAAAAACTTTTTTACGTATTTATAATCTAAAAAGTTTGTAAGAAAGGCTGCAATAAATATAATAGATAAAAAGGAAGGAAGAATACATCCAAGCGCTGCAAATACCGCCCCTAATAATCCCTTTAATCTATATCCTATATAAACAGACATATTAACCGCAAGGGCACCAGGAGTAGATTGTGAAACTGCCAGTATATCCAAAAACTCTTCCTTTTCTATCCAGTTCTTCTTTTCAACAACCTCCTCTTGAATAAGCGGAACCATTGCATAACCTCCACCTAATGTAAAGGCCCCTATTTTAGCAAAGGACATAAAAAGCTGAATTAGCATTCTACCCCCTCCTTGCAAGTATTACTCTATCTAAACCTGCCAAATCCTTTATACATTCTATATTTTTATAATCCCTTGAAAGAATATTAAAAAGAGCCTCCCTTTGGTCAAATCCTATCTCAAAGGCAATTAATCCATCCTTTTTTAAATACTTTAATGCTTCATCTGCAATTCTTCTATAAAATATTAGCCCATCCTCTCCGCCAGATAATGCCTCATAGGGTTCAAAATCTTTAACATCTGTCATAAGAGTCGGAATTACTTCGTCCCTTATATAAGGAGGATTTGAAACTATTATATCAACATTCCCCTCTAATTCCTTATTAAGATTTTCAAAAATATCACTCCTTATTACTTGTACCCTATCTTCAACGCCGAGCCTCTTGGCATTTATTTTCGTAACTTTAATAGGTATATCCATTAAATCAAGTGCAAAAACTCTACTACCTTTAATCTCCTTTGCTAATACAACAGAAATTGCACCACTTCCACATCCTACATCTACTATTACAGGGTTTTCATATTCTCCACTTCTTTTTATAACTTCCTCAACAAGTATCTCTGTATCTGGGCGTGGTATTAAAACTCCCTTTTCAACATAGAATTCATAACCATAAAATTCTTTTTGGTTTATTATATAAGCAACTGGTTCTCCCTTTTTTCTTCTCTCTACATACTGTTTATACTTTTCAATAACTTCATTATCTAATGTATCATCTCTATGAATTATTAAATAAAGTCTATCCTTTTTTAGTACACTGCTCAAAAGAACCTCAGCATCAAGCTGAGGTGTATCTGAATTTATATTTTGTATTCCGTATCTGATTGCCTCTAAAATAGTCATATTATTCCTCCCCTATGGCAGCCTTTAATGCAGCTATTGCCACTTCTATTTGTTTTTCATCGGGATCTCTTGTTGTAAGTCTTTGAAGCATAAGCCCTGGATATGCAAGGGCTCTTGAAAGCCCTGTGTTCGATTTTCCAAGCCACTTTATTATCTCATAGGATATACCCGCAACAACAGGTATTAATAATATTCTTGATACTATTCTTACTATTATATTAGGCCATCCAAAAAAACTAAATATAAATATACTAATCAGCATAACTATTAAAAGGAAGTTTGTTCCACATCTTGGATGAAGCGTTGAAAACTTAGATACATTCTCAACAGTAAGAGGTATTCCTGCCTCAAAGCAGAATACGCTTTTATGTTCTGCACCGTGATATTCAAAAACCCTTCTTATATCCTCCATTTTGCTTATTAAATATATATATACAAGGAAAATAATTAGCCTCAAAAATCCCTCAAATAGGTTTATATAGATGTTACTTTGTATTTTTGACTTAAAAAAATTTGCTGCAAAAGTCGGCAAAAGTACAAACAAAAATATTGCAAATGCAAAGGATGTAAAAAGAGTTAAACTCATTATTATATTTTCCGATTTACCTTTAAATTTTTCATCAAGATACTTTTCAAACCTACTTTTGTCCTCTTCATCCTCATAAAAGGAGGCTGAATACTGTAAAGTTTTAATACCAACTATTAAAGATTCTATCATAGCAGCAGCCCCTCGAATAAAGGGAAGGGAAAGTATTTTATATTTTTTATATAAAGGCTCTATATTTTCAACACTAACCTCTATCTCACCATCAGGTTTTCTTACTGCAACTGCCATTTTATCCTGTGCCCTCATCATTACACCTTCAATAACTGCTTGTCCACCAACCTGCATCTTATACCTCCAAATTTCTAAATTAATTTTTATAAATTTCAAAATAAAATCCTTATATATATTTATATCAAACATAAATACAAATGTCTATAAAACAAAATAAAATAGGTTCCCTTTTAAGATTATATATATTTTTTTTGAACAAACTAAATATGTAAATATAAAAAGGAGGTTAAATAAATGGAGGAATTGATGTTTTGTTATCAGTGTGAGCAGACAATAGGTGGAAAGGGGTGCACAAAGGCTGGTAACTGTGGTAAAGATGCAGAAGTTGCAGCACTTCAGGATTTGCTTGTATACGAACTTAAAGGGATAGGATTTATTGGAAATGAACTTTTAAATCAAGGGAAATCAATTGATAAGGAAATCTCAAAATTTGTTGCAGATGCCTGTTTTTCTACTCTTACCAATGTAAACTTTGATCCAGAAAGATTTATATGCTTTTTAAAGGAGGCCGAAAAGGTAAAGGAAAACTTAAAATCTCAGCTTAAAAATCTACCCTCCAATGTTCCTGAATGCGTAAACTATAAACTGCCAAATTCTAAAGAACAAATGCTACAGGATGCAAAAAAGGCTGGTATAATGTATGACCAAACCCTTGATGCTAACATTCGTTCTTTAAGGGAAACATTAATATATGGACTTAAGGGTATGGCTGCCTATGCACACCACGCCCACGTTTTAGGATATATTGATGAGGAAGTTAATAACTTCTTCTATAAGGGTTTTGCTGCAACCCTTAACAACTCATTAAGTGTAGATGATTTGTTCAATTTAACTATGGAGTTTGGAAAAATTAATTTGAAATGTATGGAACTATTGGATAAAGCAAATACACAAACCTATGGAAACCCTGTGCCAACCCCTGTTTTAATTACAAAGAAAAAGGGACCTTTTATTGTTGTATCTGGGCACGACCTTAAGGATTTATATGAGCTATTAGTTCAAACTGAAGGAAAGGGAATAAACATATATACCCACGGTGAAATGCTTCCTGCCCACGGTTATCCAGAACTTAAGAAGTTTAAACACCTTGTTGGTAACTTTGGTGGTGCTTGGCAGGACCAACAAAAAGAATTTGATAACTTACCAGGCTGTATATTAATGACTACTAACTGTCTACAAAAACCTCGTGATTCCTATAAAGATAGGATATTTACAACAAGTATTGTAGGATGGCCACAGGTTCAACATATTGAAGAAAAGAATAGAAAAAAAGACTTTACTCCAATTATAAACAAAGCCCTTGAACTTGGTGGATTTACAGAAGATGAACCTGAAAAAACAATACTCGTTGGATTTGGGCACAATACTGTTTTATCACTTGCAGATAAGATACTTGATGCAGTAAAGCAAGGACAAATAAGACACTTCTTCTTAATAGGTGGATGTGATGGTGCAAGACCTGGAAGAAACTACTACACAGAATTTGCACAAAAAACGCCAAAGGATACAATTATATTAACCCTTGCCTGTGGTAAGTATAGATTTAATAAGATGGATTTTGGAACTATTGGTGAGTTCCCAAGACTTTTGGATGTTGGACAATGCAATGACTCCTATTCTGCAATTAAAATAGCCCTTGGCCTTGCCGATGCTCTAAAATGTACGGTAAATGATTTGCCACTTTCATTAATTTTATCCTGGTATGAACAAAAGGCTGTTTGCATACTTTTAACTTTACTTTCCCTTGGAATAAAGAACATCTACTTAGGTCCAAGTTTACCAGCATTTATTTCACCAGATGTTCTTCAGGTTTTAATCGATAAGTTTAATATTAAGCCAATATCTACTCCTGATGAGGACTTAAAGGTTATATTAGGATAAAAAAAAGGGGATAAGATTCTATCCCCTCTTTTCAATTAAGGAATTTTTTAAATATATAACTTAAAGAACCCTTTTCATCTCAACAACCGCTCTAATATCTCCAACCTTAACCCCCTTATTATTTAAATTTGGAGGGTTTTTAAAGTTCAAGAGCCTATTTATTTCATTATAATTTAGTATCTTTAAATCCTCTAATATCTTCATTACCGCAGGATAAAGCGCTCTATAGTTTCCGTCCTCTATTTTAACTGCTATTCCTATTCCTAAATCCTTAATACCAATGCAGTACACAGCCTCTGCCCCAAGCTTTCCAATTAGTTTTCCACCGGCTGCCTTAATTAGCTCTGTACAAAAACCATTAGTTCCTGCCACCATTTCAGGATGGGCTACCATAGAATTATATATCCTCTCTGCTGCAGCTTTATATTCTTCATTTAATCCATACCCTGTAACCATTCTTGCATAACCTAATGCCATATTATAGATCGGCATACCAAATACAGGAACACTACATCCATCAACACCTATTATAATCTTTTCTTTATCAATATCACACACCTTTGCAACAACCTCTAATGTATCCCTCTGGACAGGATGTTCCTTTGTGTTGTAGTCTATAAGTCCATATCCCTTATGAAGGCAGGTTGCAACAACTCCTATGTGTTTACCTGAACAATCTGAATTTAGAGTTGTTATACTATGATTTTCCTTTAGCTGTTTGTGTCTATATGCTTGATTTATTGAATAGGTTTCCCCACATAAAAGAGCCTCTTTCTTAAGGTTTATCTTTTTTAGCATTTCATTGAGTGTATTTATATGAAATTCTTCACCATAGTGGGACGCACACATTATTGCTATTTCTTTATCACTAAAATTAAATCTATCTGCAGCACCAGATAATATTACATTCATTGTCTGTATTGGCTTTGCAGCAGAACGAATATAGGTAAGTTTATAGGCATCTCCAGAATATGCTAAAACCTTTCCAGTCTTCTCTACAACAACCGCATCCCCTCTATGGATGCATTCCACTAAAGGTCCCCGAGTAACCTCCACAAATATTTCTGACATAATTTCTTCCCCCTATTTTACTTTTTCAATATTAACTTCTATGTTATGAAAAACTGTACAAAGTCCTATGTCGGTATTCTGCCCCTTAATTAATGAGTTTAAATCTATATCCTGTCCAAAGGGTACAATAACGTGTCCCCTTCTTATATCATATGTAAGTTTAGCATTTAGCTCTACTCTTCCATTATCATTAAATACTCTTATTTTTTCTCCGTCCTCTATTTTAAGTACCTCTGCATCTTCAATGTTTATATATGCATATGGATTATCTAATTTATCTTGTATTGAAGGTATATTTAAATACTGTGAGTTTATCACATCTTTATTATGAATAGAAATGAGCTTAAAACCATTATTTAAATTATTCTCCCTATATCTTGGCACACCATCAAAACCTTGTTCATCAAGCAATATAGATTTGAATTCTATCTTACCAGATGGTGTTTTAAATATCCTATCCCTATAAACTACTTCACTATAATCATCAGTTAAGTATGGCCCTTTTCTTAAATCATCAATAGTAGCATTAATCTTTGAATATTTTAAAACTGACTCAATAAATTCTAAATTATTTTCTGGTATTTTTTCTTCATTAAGTTCCATCCTCTTTGCCAGTTCTCTATATATCCTGCTCTCGTGCATAGAATCTCCAAGCGGTTCTATAACCTTTTCGTGAAGCATAATATATGGATGCCAATAGGACCTTAAAACATCATAATATTCAAAGGTAGAAGCTGCAGGAAGTATTATATCTGCATACTTTGCCGTCTCCGATACTACTGTATCAATACAAACTAAGAAATCAAGTTCCTTAAGTGCCTCCCTTAGAGCCCTTGAATTTGGATTTGACATTACTGGATTTGCAGCTTGAATTAGCATACACTTTATTCCTTTTTCTTTAATTTCTTGTCCCATATTTACTACATTTATTCCTCTTATATTTTTAATTGGTTTTAACATCTTTGGTATATTTAACCTTGGCCTTGTATGATTTGAATATCTAAAACCACCACCAACTACTCCTACACTTCCAAGTAGTGCAGATAAAAGGGAAATTGCCCTCACTGTTTGACCACCTTGTGCTTGTCTTTGTATTCCAAAGCCACAAATCAATGTAAATGGTTTAATGCTCGCCATCATATCTGCTATATAAACTATATCTTCCTTTGAAACCTTTGTTATTCTCTCTGCATAATCTAAAGTATATCTTTTAGCCTCAGCCTTAAATTCATCAAATCCATATGTAAAGTTTTCAACAAAATCCACATCATACTTTTTATTTTCTATTAAATAATTGTGTATTGCCATTGCAAGAACTAAATCTGTTCCAACCTCAGGGTTTATAACTAAATCTGCATATTTTGCTGTTTCACTTTTTCTTATATCAATTAAAACAACCTTTGCACCCTTTTGCTTTGCTCTTTTTATATGAATTAATTCCTGAATATTTGTATTGGCAGGATTTTTACCCCAAATAACAATAAGCTTTGCATTTTCTAAATCCCAAGGAGCATTGTGTTCAACACTTCCATATGTAGCCTTAACTGCCTCAAGCCCCGCAGCAGAACATAGGTCTCCATAAACATATGTATACCCATTTAACTGATTTATAAAATTATTGTATACCTTTGAGGCTGTTCCTATCTCCCCTGCTCCCTTGTAAAATAAAAAGGATAAAGGCTCCTTTTCTTGTACTTCCTTTATACGTTTTGCAACTTCATTTAAGGCTTCCTCTATATCAATTTCTTTAAACTCTCCCTTTCCCTTTTCTCCAACTCTTTTTAATGCCTTCTTTAATCTGTTTTTGCCATAATTTCTACTTATGTATTCAATTCCTTTTCTACATATTATTCCTTCTGTCGCCCTGTTTTCTTTATCTCCCTTCACTTTTGTAATTCTTCCATCTGCAACCTCTAAAATCAAAGAACAACCTCCATAACAATCCCTTGGACATACTGCTTTTATCTTCATATAATCCCCTCCAAAAATTACTATAATAATTATACATCATCAAAAATAAATAGTAACCATCCTTTTATCTACTTCATAATATAAAATGAAGTTTAATTTAGGGTGGTCAAATGAGTAGTAAATCTAAAAGAAGTGAAGAGTTAAATGTTAAAGAAGAACCCAACTTAACTGTGAATATATTAGAGGATAATGAAAATACAGAGGTTGATGAGGCCTCAAGAGGAGGTCAAGAGGAGGAATGTGATTCTATACTTATAAGCTCAAAAAATATACCTGAATGTAAAAATGAACCTGATGAACCCTGCTGTAGCGACGTTAGTTATATAAATGTACCAGTTGTAATAAGCCAATTTAAAATATGCCTTCAACTTGAAAACTCAGTAAGGTTTTGCGAACCTGTTGTTTGTATAAAAGGATCTAAAAAGACACTTCAGCTAAAGGAATGTAAATTAATCCCTGGAACTAAAAAAGTATTTATACGTGGTGTCATAAAAAAAGTATTAGAATACGCCTCTGCCCGCTGCCAAAGTTCAAAGGGCACAAGCGGAAATATTAGATATTTAACCTATATTGTTCCCTTTGAGTGTACAACTGAAATAAGCTATATAAATCCACCTGAGATAAAAACAAATAAGGAACAAAAGTTTATCCCCCTTGAGTATCACTTTGTATGCGAAGATAAGGGATACTTTAATCAAAATATAATATGCGAAATATTAAGGTATAAGATAAATGAACTTATGTGCCGTGAGGATGTGGTACCTGTTGAAAATATAAAGGGACAAGATTGCTTTTATAAGATGAGAGAAAAAATTGTTCTAAACCTTCATCTAAGGCTTATGCAGAATCAAGTTGTTTGTATGAATAAAGGGGCTAATTAGCCCCTTTTAAATTAAAACTAAACATACTTTTGTAGATGTTACACTTTGTACTATTTAAAGCCCCAAGAATGGATTTTTAAAGGCTCTTTCATAAGCTTTAGCAAATCTTAGCTTTTCGACTTTGAAAAGTCCGTAATTCGGCACAGGACGTGCCGAGCCGAGCGGCCATCAGGACGATGGCATCGCGAGGGTAGGACTTTTTCAAACAAAGAAAAGCTTAGATAATTATCGATAGACATAGGGATAATGTACCATTATATATTCCCTTTGGTGCAATATATGTTTTGTAGAACCCTGCTCCTAAAACCTTTGCTATTTCAAGCCCTACATTGCAAACAAGTCCTACAACTATTGAAGCAAAGGCTGCCTGTTTTGTTCCTCTTGACCAGTTAAATCCAATACCTATAGCTGGTGCCAATGCTGCTGCAAAGGTACCCCAACCAAATGCACCAAGAAGAGCAATTCCCTTAGGTCCAAGTGTTAGTGCAAGAACAATTGTAATTACAGCTATAACAACAACCACTATTCTTCCCATAAAAAGCTCTTGCTTTGAAGTTAGCTTCTTGTTAAAGGCAAAGGGTAAGTCCCTTACTGCACTTGCTGCAGCTATATTTATAAAGGAGTCTGCTGTTGACATTATTGCTGATGCTATACCTGCATATACAACTCCTGCTATTACCTTTGGAGTATAGTAATTTAAGAATACAACTATTGTGTTGTCGGTTGATTTCTTTAATAGTTCTACTGCCTCTTTTGGTAGCTTTCCTGTTACTGATAAATATTTTACAGTTAAACCAACACCAAACCATAATAATCCTGCAACCATTCCACCTATTGCTGCAAGAACAACTCCCCATCTCATCTTTCTAACATCTTTAACCATATAGAATTTATGAACTATGTGGGGTTGTCCTACTATACCTATGGATAGGCAGAAGAACCAGCTCATTGTTGTTATTGCAGGCATTACACCCCAAGGATTCACAAATTTTGCACCTACCGCATCCTTTGATAGGGCATCAACAATATTAGCTGCCATATTTTGTGTTCCACTACCTGTAACTAAACATAATGTAAATATTATTATTGAAGCTATAATCATACAAGTTCCTTGAAAAACGTCTGTATAAACACCTGCAAGCATTCCTCCTGCAACAGAATATATAAGCACTATTCCCATCCCAACTAATACAGCCCATTGGAAATTTATTTTAAATATAGGAGATAAAATAAATGCAAAGGCTGTTATTTGATTTGCAAGATATAGAACAAGTCCAACTAATATTGCAACTGCTGCAATACCGCTAACCCACTTTGATTTATAACGTGCATATACAGCATCTGGTGCAGTCATACAATCGTTTACTTCTGTTAGTAATCTCATTCTCTTACCAAGTATTATCCAGGCCATTGCAAAGGATATAGCTGTCGGGAAAGTCATCCAAAGCGAACCTTGTCCAATACTAAAGTAAAGTCCTGGCCCTCCTACAAAAACCCATCCTGAAATCGCAGCTGAAAAGGATGCCATTGCAAGAGCCATAAGTCCAAGCTTTTTACCTGCTATAAAAAAGTCTGATGAGCTATTTGTCTGTTTCATCGCATAATAACCTATCGCCAAAACCACCAACATATAAATAACCATAACAACTCTAATGGTCGACATTTTTATCCCCCCATTACATATTCAATTTGCCTTGTTTATTTTCAGTCACTTCTATGTTTATATTAGCACCTGTTCTTTGATTAAATTCCTTAATATCTTCATTTGTTATATAATCCTTATCAAACCTTAATGCATAAACTAAAGTTGCAACTAAAAATGATGCAAACCATACACCATATACCATTATAGCTGTTGCCTTTGGAAGCCCTAAGAAATATCCAGTCACTTCACTACTATTCATTGAAACCATAGAAGAAAAGGCAATTAACCATATTATAAGTATTGAAATAAGTGAAACCTTCGCCCTACCTCTAACGCCATCCTTCTTCATCGCACCAAGCCACATCCAAGCTATACATACAAAAGGAAAAGAAAGTGCAAACAACATATTATTTTTAGTAAATTGTGCTATTAACATTAATACTGCTGAAATCAAAATAACTAATACAGTTAAATCCTTCTTATTCATAACCAAACCTCCCCACTTATTTAAAATTTAAAGATAGCTTTTAAAAAATTTTAAAATCCCCCCTTTTTTTATATAAGGTCAACTGCCATAGGGTCAGCTGCCTTTAAAAAAGTAAAAGCAAATTATATGCCATAAAATAGTCTTTAAATAATGTACTTTAAGCGTCTATCTTTTTTAAAAAATGTATATATTTTAGACACCTTATCATATTTATACAATTAAAAAAGGTGCCAAAACAGTATAAGGGGAAACTATGCTAAGTATTTGGCACCTTAAATTACTTATCTATAAAATTCCTTTATCTTTTGTAATACAAGCTCTATATTATCATAATGTGGAGTATGGCCACAGCCATTTAAAATTACAACCTCTGCATTATCACCAATTTCCTTTGCAGTAAAGTATGCTAAGTTTGAAGGAACAATCAAATCCCTATCTCCAGCAAAGATTCTAACAGGTATAGCTATATTATCGACCTCTCCACTGCCCTGTGTTACACCATTGTACATATGGGAGATGTTGAAGCTGTGGGCTGCCCAAGCTGCATCCCTTAGATTTCTTGTCATAAATATGTCATCTAAAAGCTTTTCATACTCTTCATCACTTGGCTTTACAACATTAAAAACAAGTTGATCCCAAAGATATTTAATAAAGGCTCTATTGTTATTTTCAAGGGCATCTATCATAGGTTTTAATTGGATTCTATCCTGCAATAGTTCTTCTTTATTTTGATAACATTCAGGTAAAAATTCGCCATTTGGTCCCTTTTTGTGATATGAATACCCTGAACAGGGAATTGATTCATAAAGCATTAAGCTATTGGCATAGCCCTGATAATCTGCCACAAATCTCTGGGAAATTCCTCCACCCATTGACCATCCTATTAGTAGAAAATCCCTTAGATTTAGTTCATCACATAGAAGCTTAATATCCTCTGCAAAATCCCTAAATGTTTCAATTGGTCTATTATAACTTGATACACCTGCTCCCCTTAAATCTACTGCAACAACGTGATAATCGTCAGCAAGTCTCTCTAAAAGTTCTCCCCAATGCCTTGAGGAAACCATATTACCGTGTACAAGAAGAATTGTTTTTCCTTCCCCTCCTTCACGATATCCAATTACCTCTCCATTTTTAAGCTCTACCTTTTTTAGTTCAACCTTTCCCATAATCCCCCTCCTACCAAATCATATATTTTTCTGCGTCCTTTTTTAATTGTTCTCTAAAGTTTGGATGTGCGACACTAATTAAATTTCTTACCCTCTCTCTTATTGTTCTTCCCTTAAGTGGTGCAACACCATACTCAGTTACAACATAATCCACATCATTTCTTGAAAGTGAAACTGCTGCACCTTGTGAGAGCATTGGAACTATTGTAGATATTGTATCATTCTTTGCAGTAGAATAAAGTGCAATTATAGACTTTCCACCTACACTATTTTGTGCTCCTATTGCAGTATCTGATTGTCCACCTGTTCCACTATATTGAAGGTGTCCTATTGCCTCTGAACAACATTGTCCAGTTAAGTCAACCTGAAGGGATGTATTAATAGAAACCATCTTATAATTTTGACCTATAACATATGGATCATTAGTATAGCATCCTCTTTTAAATTCAACTGCTGGATTTTCGTCTATAAAATCATATAGCTTTTTAGTTCCAAGTGCAAAGGTCGCTATAAATTTATCCCTATGAAGTGTCTTCTTTTTATTTGTTATAACTCCTGCATTATATAGATCCACCATTCCATCTGTAAACATCTCTGTATGAACACCTAAATCCTTTTTATTTATAAGAGCCTTTGATACAGCATTAGGAATTCCACCAATACCAAGCTGTATAGTCGAACCATCTTCAATAAGCTCTGCTATATAGTTTCCAATAATCATATCCTTTTCATTTGGTTCAACAATTGTAAGTTCTGGAGGTTTTCTATTGCTTTCATACAAATAATCTACCTCACTTATATGAACAAAGGTATCACCATAGGTCCTTGGATAATTTTCATTCACTTCAAGTATGACTATATCTGCCGCCTCAATATATTCCCTCTCATAGGTTACAGAAAGGGACAGGCTAAAATAACCGTGCTTATCCATTGGTGTCGCAGTTCCAACAAATATATTAGGCCTTCTATATCCTAATCTTTGTCTTGCTGCAAGGTGTAGGTGGTTTGGTAAAAAGCTTGCTGTTCTATTTTGATGTGCCTTTCTTGTAAGTGGACTATAGAACCAAGTATTGTTTATAAAATGCCCCTCCATATCAGGCTCACTTGTAAATTTATAGTTAGCCATATTAAGACAAGTTAATACCGATACATTTTGAACTTTATCCTTTATCTCGTGAAGTCTTCCTAAAAAGTCCATAGGTTCTGCACCTGCAAGTGCCACACAAACTTCATAGTTAGATTTAACTAAATGTAGAATTTCATCAAGGCTTTTTAGCTTTCTATTATATTCTTCTCTAAAGTTCATAAAAATCCTGCCTCCTTAATCTTCAATTTTTCCCCATTTGATTGTATTTGCTGCCCAAGCATATCCTATGCCTGCACCAACCATAACAACAATGTCTCCATCCTTAACCTTTCCCTGCTCTAAACCAAGCTTTAAAGATAAAATCTGGTCTATTTGTCCTATATGACCATAATCACATAGATAAACTGATTTTGATTCATCAAGACCAAGCTCCTTCAATATATACTTATGTGCAGAATATTTAAAATGAAGTATTGCAAGATAACCTATATCCTCCTGTGAATATCCACTTTTTTTTAACGAATCCCTTATAACCTTTAAGAAATTTGGTGTTGATTTCTCATTTAATCTCTGTTTCATTCCCTCTACATCAAATACATCAAGGGACTTATACGCATAATCCACATTATCTCTATTAATTGGATTAACAGTACCACCGTATCTTACACCAACATCCCTTGCAAAGGAGCCATCGCTAATTATTGCAGACTCTAAAAGCTCATTTTTACCTAAGTTCTTTTTAAGAATTAAGGCACCACCACCTGCACCTAAGTTGTACATAAAACTAACCCTATTATTTTTATAATCGATAAAGTCGCCGTTTCTATATCCACCTACAATTAAAACTGTATTTATTGAATCATCGCTCATCATCATATCCTTTGCAACCTTCATTGCAGTAATGCAGGTACAGCATCTTTGTTGCAGATCAAAACCATAGGCCCTTTTTGCACCTATCTTCTCTTGTATGTATATTGCGGATGTAGTTAAAGGATATTCCTTCCATTCTTCTCCTATACAAATTACAACATCTATTTCCATTGGATCTATATTGTATTCCTTTAGACAATTTAGTGCTGCCTTAACCCCCATCTCCTGTGTTCCATCATCTTCTCCTGGTATTGGCTTTTTATAAAATCCAAGTTTTTCTATAACAGCCTCCTCTGTCCAAACTCCTCCTGTTGCTTCACTTACTTCCTTTGCTGTCATAAATTTATCTGGAATATAATAAGAAACCCCAGCAATTCCAACGTGCTTTCTCATAACATCACCCCTTAGTTTTTTTTATTAATATTGCAAAAACTATGCCAAAAAAAATAATTAAGGAGCACCATTTTAAAGGTACTCCTGTGTAACAAATTATTACATATGTATTATTTGTTTTCACTCTCTATGTTATATTCTTCAATCTTTCTATATAAGGAAGCCCTTGGAATATTTAGCTTACTGGCTGCAAGACTCTTATTATTGTTGCACTCCTTAAGTGTGCTTATTATTATTTCCTTCTCTATACTCTCCATAATCTCCCTTAAACCTTGATTTTTCTTGTGTTCAATCCTAAAGGTCTTATTTAATATAGATGCTGGAAGGTCGTTAACCGTAACTTCAGTATCATCTGCATTGACGCATATTCTCTCAACTATATTTTTAAGCTCCCTTATGTTCCCTGGCCAATCATAGTTGCACAATATATTCATAACTTCCTCTGGTATCTCCCTATAAAGTCCTGTCTCCTTATAAAACTTCTCTACAAACCTTTGAACTAAAAGAGGTATATCCTCCCTTCTCTGTCTTAGTGGAGGAATATCTAAGGAAAGTACATTTAGTCTATAATATAAATCCTCCCTAAACTTACCCTCATCTACAAGCTGTTCTAAATTTTTATGGGTTGCACATATAACACGAACATCAAGCTTTACAACCTTATTTGAACCTATTCTTACAACTTCCTTCTCCTGCAAAACCCTCAAAAGTTTTGCCTGCATATATAGAGGCATATCCCCTATCTCATCTAAGAATATTGTACCTCCATTTGCAAGTTCAAACTTACCAATGTTTCCTCCCTTTCTTGCTCCTGTAAAGGCACCATCCTCATATCCAAAAAACTCTGCCTCAAGTAGATTTTCTGGAATAGCAGAACAATTTATTGAAACAAAAGGAAATTCATTTCTTTCACTTTCGTTATGAATAGCGTGGGCAAAAAGCTCTTTACCTACTCCACTCTCACCTATAATTAAAATATTTGAATTTACTCTGGCAAGCTTTTTAACCTTAGATTTAGCCTGCTTCATAGGCTTTGACTCACCTATTATATCATCAAGGGAATATTTTGCCCTATTCATCTTTGCTATTTCATTTTTATATAGATTAAGTTCTTTATGTATTTTCTCTATCTGTTCTGTTACCTGCTTGAGCTTTTCATAGTCATCAAATAGAAGCATTCCAAATCCACCTATTAGATTGTCCTTTTCATCTATTATTGGAATTCTATGTACAATCGCCTCTTTTCCATTTGAAAAAACGTGCCTTTTAGCCACCTCTGCTTGTCTATACTTTAAGGTTTCTAAAAATTTGGAGGTAGGTTCAACCTCTGTAACAACCCTTCCTAATACATCATCTTCATTTAAACCTAAAAATTCTAAAAAACATCTATTTATATAAACAATTCTTCCATCTTTATCTAAAAAGTCAACTGGAACAGGTAACTTATCAAATAAATTTTTGCAAAAAAAAATTGAATTCCCTTGTCTTCATAAAATTAATCATTCCCCTCACCCCAAATTCTTTTTAGACTCTACTATATTTTATTATAAATAAATCTAAATTATTTTTGAATAAAAATATAAAATATTCTAAATTAAATAAGTAAACAAAAGGTAACAAGCACCTTTTGTTTACTTACTATCATTTAATCTTAATATCAAATTCTGCTGTCTTTAAAAATCCTATAACAGCAAGGGCAAATTCATTTGGTCTTTCATACATAGATGCGTGTCCTGCCTCTTTAATCTCAATCCATCTACTGTTTTCTATTCTATTTTTTATTTCAAGTTGATAGTATATAGGAGTTATTATATCTAATTCACTGCTTATAATTAGAGTTGGAACTTTTATTTCTGAAATCCTATCTAAAATATTTAATTCATCTGCACTTTTAACAGCCCTTCTAAAACCATCATACCATTCTTTAGTAAATAAACTATCAAATAGCTCAATTCTATCGTTAATCCATTTAAAATTTTCTTCATAGAATCTTTGTGAATATATATAGGGTAGTGTCGCCTTCATAAAATTTTTTGTATCATAAAGTGAAGCAGCATATTCCCACGCATCACCAATATGTTTCATAATTTTAGTTGTATATGCAGTTGTATTTGAAAGGATGAGGGATTTTAAAGTATTCTGATATTTTAATGCATAAAGCATTGCAACTTCTCCACCATAGGAGATACCAAGAAGGTTAAACTTATCTATATTGAGCCTTTTTGTAAGTTCATATAGCATATCAGTATGCATATCCTGTGTATAAAAAGTATCTCCCTTCTCTGACCTGCCTTGGTCTATTAAATCCACCAAAACTACTCTATAATACTTTGAAAGTACGCCTACAAATGCTAACCAGCTTGCAGTAGACATCATTATTCCATTTAATAGAATTAGCGGTTCACCTTCTCCATATACTTCATAATACATCTTCTTATCGTTTATTATTTCAAATGGCATAATATCAACTCCTATTCAAGTCCAACAAAGTCTGATATCTTTTCAAATCTTGGCATCTTTTCGTCCCAAACTGCCTTCATAAAATACATTTTTTCAACACCATTTCTTCTGTCCTTTGTATATGTTATGCCCTTCGCAATACCATCATTCCAATCCTTAAATGTTTCCATAGCCTTTATATATCCTTCCCAAGATAAGTCATTTCCTGCTCTCTTTAATCCTTCTACAAATACCTCTGCTGCAACCCAACCAGCAGCTGCAAAGGCATTTGGTGTTTCATTTGGGAAGTATTTTTTATATGTTTCGATAAACTTTTTAGCTGCTTGATTATTTGGATCTGTTATATCTGGAACCCAAGCTGTAACAATAACACCATCTGCTGCATCCTTAGCAAGTGTTAGCATTGTTAAATCTGCATTTATATATGAAGTCATAAATTGAGTCTTAAAACCTTGTTTCTTTGCTTCAAGTAAAATACCTGGAACTGCCTTTTGATATCCAACAACAATAGTAACATCTGGCTTAACCTCTGCTGCCTTTTGAACGTGTGCTGAGAAATCAAGATCCTGTGTATTAAATGGAACCTCTGCCTTTAAAACATCCTCTTTACCCATCTTCTTAAGTTGTGCCTTAACACCCTCAAGTTCTTCCTTTCCTGCATCATCATTACCATATATTATTGCAATAGAATTTGCCTTTAGATTATCTACAGCATATTTAACAAGTAGTCCACCTTCAAAGGTATAGTTTGGTTGTACTGGGAAGTAGTTACCCTTTGCCTTTGCAAAGGCACTTACTCCTGTTCCTTGATATACTGCAGGTATTCCCTTTTCCTTGAAATAATCTAATGTTCCAAGACATCCTGGTGTACCAAGTTGACCTACAATAGCAAATACCTTATCCTTTTCAACAAGCTCCTCAGCCTTTTGAAGTGCTAAATCTGGCTTAAATTGGTCATCCTTTGCAATAAGTTCAATCTTTTTGCCATTTACTCCACCTAAATCGTTTACCATATTAAAATAAGCCTGCATTCCGTGTAGCATAGGAACTCCAACTATTGCTATAGGTCCTGATGTTGGCCCTATTGTTCCAACCTTTATAGTCTTTTCGTCTACCCCTTGTGCTAATGTTGTTTTTGTCTCCTTACCACAGCCTGAAAGTAAAGATAGTGATAAGACAAGCGTTAATAGGATTGATAAGATTTTTTTCATAAAAAATTCCCCCTTTATATTTTTAAATTAATTATGCACCAAGATAAGATTTTCTAATGCCTTCATCATTTAAAAGTTTCTTACTATCTCCCTCTGATACTACTTGACCTAACTCAAGAACATAGCTGTAGTCCGATATTTTTAATGCTCCATTTGCGTTTTGTTCAATTAATAAGACTGTTACACCTTCACTATTTATTTGTTTTATTATCTTAAAAATCTCATTAACAATGATTGGAGCAAGTCCAAGAGAAGGCTCATCAAGCATCAAAAGCTTAGGTTTTGACATAAGTGCCCTACCAATTGCAAGCATCTGCTGTTCTCCTCCACTTAAGGTACCTGCCACCTGCCTTCTCCTCTCCTTTAACTTTGGAAAGAAGCTATATACTCTTTCAAATTCCTCCTGTAAATTTACTTTTTTATTTCTCAATACATATGCACCTATTTTTAAGTTCTCCTCAACAGTAAGCTGAGGAAATATTCTTCTCCCCTCTGGGCAGTGACTAATTCCAAGTGATACTATTTTTTCTGTTGACATATTTGTTATATCATCTCCATCAAATAAAATAGTACCAGACTTATCCTCAACAAGTCCTGACACCGCCTTTAGGAGGCTTGTTTTTCCAGCTCCATTTGAACCTAAAATACTAACAATTTGTCCCCCTTTTATATCTATATCAACCCCCTTTAGTGCATTAACATACCCATAGTTGACCTTTAGATTTTTAATGGTAAGCATCTTATTCCCCCCTATCCTAAATATGCTTCTATAACCTGAGGATTTAACTTAATTTCATTTGGGGTTCCTTCTGCAATCTTTTTACCAAAATTTAAAACTACAACTCTGTCACATATATTCATAACAAAGGGCATATGGTGCTCTATTACTATGATTGTTAAATTGAACTTATCCTTTAATTCCTTTAGCTTGTTTGATAAATCAATAGTCTCTGTATCATTCATTCCTGCTGCAGGTTCATCTAATATTAAAATCCTTGGATTTGAAATTAGAGCCCTTGCAAGTTCTACCTTCTTTTGTATTCCATAGGGAAGATTTATTGGATAGTAATAGGCATAGTTTCCAATACCTAATATATTTAATATTTCAAAGGCCCTCTTCTTTGCATCCTCCTCTATCCTTTTAACCCTTCTTGTCATTATAAGGCTTGAAAATATGTTATAGTTTAAGTTTCTATGCTGACCTATTAGGAGGTTGTCTAATACTGTCATATGCTTAAAAAGCTCTACATTTTGAAAAGTTCTAACTATTCCCTTATTTATTACATCATGGGGCTTTAGTGAACTTACATCCTCCCCAAACACCTCAATTTTTCCTGTATCCTGCTTATAAAAACGACTTATTATATTAAAGAGGGTTGTTTTTCCAGCACCATTTGGGCCTATTATACCAACTATTTCTCCCTCTTTAACATCAAAGGAAAGACTATCTATAGCTTTTAACCCTCCAAAGGCAATTGTTATATCTTTAAAGTTTAATGCCTGCTTGTTCATACCTTAACCCCCTCATCTTTAACTGCTGCCTTTTTCTTCAGCCACACCTTAAATCTTCTATATATATCAACAAGTCCATAGGGGAAATACATAACACATAAAATTAATAATAGTCCTGTAAGTATAAAGGATGCATTTTGTACTTTTATATTCTTTAAAAATTCAGGAATCAAAGTAATAAAAAGTGCTCCAACAACAGATCCTTCAATTGAGGCAATTCCACCTATTACAATCATTGCAAGTATGTTTAAGGACATACCAACATCAAAGGTATTTGGGTATACTTGTCTAAATAAAAAGGCATAAAGACTACCTGCAACCCCTGCATATATTGCACTTATTAAGAAGGCTATAGTTTTATACTTTGCAACATCTATTCCAAGGGACATAGCTGCATATTCGCTATCCCTTATAGCCATTAGAGCTCTTCCTGTTTTTGTTTTAATAAGGTTTTTAGCAAATATGATTGAAACTACAATAAAGAAGAGGATAAAATAGTACATCGATAGTCTTGTTTTAAATTGATATCCAAATAAAGTGGGAGGATTAATTCCCTTTATACCAGAAAAACCACCTGTTACACTTTCCCATTCCATAAATATATGGCTAAAGGCAACACCAAATCCTAATGTTGCAATAGCAAGATAGTTGCCCTGAAGTCTAAGGGCAGGAAGCCCTAAAACAAATCCTAATATTCCACTTATTAAAATGACAATTGGAATTATAAGTATGAAGGAAAGATTATACTTTGTTGATAAAATTGCTGTAGTATATGCACCAATTCCTACAAAAGCAGCGTGTCCAAGTGAAATTTGGCCTGCATATCCTAAAAGTATGTTAAAACCTATTGCAATAACAACATAAATTCCCGCCATATTTAAAAGAGTCATAAAGCTTCTATTAAAATTAAAAACTAACGGAAGAAGTATAAATATTGCTAAAATAATAACCTGTTTCATATATTTTTTCATACTCTACACCTTCCTTCTATAGCTTTTGCCGCATAATCCATTAGGCCTTACCACTAACATTACTATAATTAATATGAAAGCAAAAACTGTTTTCCAAGCAAGGGATATATATTTACCAACTAAATTTTCAAGAATACCAATCAATACGCCACCAACTGCTGGGCCAACAAATGTATTAAAACCTCCTAAAACTGCTGCACAGAAGGATTTTAAATGCACTTCAGACATCATATTGATATCTAAAAATGTTGTTGGTGCAATTAACATACCTGCTGTTGCTGCAAGCATTGAACTTATAATCCAAGTTGTTACTGTAACCCTCTTTACTGATATACCCATTAGCTTTGCTGCATCAACATCCTGTGCAACTGCTCTTATAGCTATTCCCTCCATAGTTTTGAAATAAAAAAAGAGTGTCAGCATTATAGCAAAGGTTATTAAAACTATTAATAGGCTGTTAGGTTCAAGGGATACACCAAGTATATTTATGTTTTTTGCATTTATTAGCTTTGGGAAACTCTTAGTTTCAAAACCAAATATATTTCCTGCAAGTCCATTTAAAATCATAATTAAACCCAATGTTGCAATCATTATGCTCAAAACATTGGATTTAGATAATGGCTTTATTATCAATCTATAAACTATTACCCCTAAAATTCCAGCACAAACTATTGTTAAGGGAAAGGCTATATAGTATGGTAGTCCTAAAAAGGTCATAAAGGTATATGCGATAAATGTACAAAACATTGCCATCTCGCCCTGTGCAAAATTTACCACATCCGATGTTTTAAAGATTAAAACCAATCCTAATGCAGCAAGTGCATAAAGGCTTCCTGTTATAATTCCACTTACAATTACTTGTGACATCACTCCACCTCCGTGTATAGAATTTTCTTAATATTTTAAAGCAATTTATATGCCAATCTAAAAATAAAAAAGTCTCAAGTTTATACACCTTAATTTTGTATAAACTTGAGACTGTGTCTATATATGATACAAAAATGACTTAAGGCATAAGGCCTTAAGTCATTTTATAATCTATTTCTCATCCTCAAATTCAACCTTTAGTTCATCAAATTTTTCTTCCTCATCTTCTTCATAATCAACTGGTACATCCCAACATACCTGCTGATTTTGGAGAAGCTTTATTGTTACATATACAACCATCTTTTCCTTTATTCTTCTAAATACTTCTTCAGTCTCAAACCCTCTAACTGGTCTTGAGTCAAGTTTAATATCTGTTTCATAGATATATACGTTCTCTAACTCACAATAAACTCTCTCATTAAATATTTCTACGTGCTTTAGTTATCTTCCTTTATATTATTACCAGTTTTTTTGCAATCTAAGAACTCTACTTCCTTCCTTGGAGGTGTTAAATAGATCTTTGGATATCTTTCAAAACATACCTCTGTTACACAGTCAAATGGTACGTTTAAAGTTGCGTGTCTTATATTACCCCCTATACCATTACCAACTACTCCTCCAAAGGTTGAATATACTATATTTTTTCTTACATAACCTGCAAGATATACTTTGTTAGTTCCTGGTATTAGATGGCATTGGGTGAGGTAAACATTTTTATCTATAAATTTAATATCTATTGCATCCTCTGGAAGAGTTATATCTGCTTTTGTATCTATCTGAACGGTAAATTCTGCAAGAACTACAGGTATCTTAACATATTTCTTCCTTCCATATTGATAGTTCTTGCATAGACATTTTGTTTCTGTATTTGTAACTTCTATGATTTGCTCATTTTATGTTGGATTACAAATTCCCCTATTTTCCTCCTGCTTTACGTCCATAGATATATTATTTCTTATATCTGGCATATATGGCCCCCTTTTACTTTTTTCTACTCCATATTATTTAATATTTTGTTGAATATTCGTAAAAGATAAACTAAAATAAAAAAATCCAGTGTCTTATACATTAAGATACTCAGGCTGTTGAAAAAGTTATATATTGATTAGCCCCATGAAAGATTTTAAGGCATTCGTTCATTTCGCTAATCAATTCTAAGCTTTTCTTTATTTAAAAAAGTCCTACCCTCGCGATGCCATCGTCCTGATGGCCGCTCGGCTCGGCACGTCCTGTGCCGAATTACGGACTTTTCCAAAGTCGAAAAGCTAAGAA
>NZ_JAIHAO010000006.1:0-108632 GCF_020054765.1 Caloramator sp.
CATCGTCCTGATGGCCGCTCGGCTCGGCACGTCCTGTGCCGAATTACGGACTTTTTCAAAGTCGAAAAGCAATAATTGCTAAAGCTCATGAAATATGCCTAATAAAATCCTTTTATGGGGCTTTTTTTATACTTTAGCTAACGAACAGGTTTGTCAACAATCTGTAGGGAGTAGATTTTAGGGAGTAGATATTATCTACTCCCTTGTATTTAAAATAATGTTTTCAAGATTTATTAGCTTTTGCCTTTGTTCATCAGATAAGGTCTTTAAAATTTCCTCCCTAAACATCATTCCAAGATTTTTACGTTCTAAATTATTTACTTTAACTTCTGTCCAATCTATTTTTTTATTTTTATAGATTAAGTCAAAATCAACGATTCTTGTACCGTCAGATGCATATTCAAGTCCAAGCAATATCTTTTTTATTTCAGTTGGAGGAAGCAATGTAAATAGTTTTATTTGATATACTAAGACAGATAAAAGAAACCTTGGAGTGTCTTTTGTCCACATTTCACCTAATATAAATCCAACATCTAAATTATCAAGTGTAATGGATAATCTTTTATAATGCATATCGTACTTGCTATATCTATCATATATGCGTATGCTTAATTCATACCAAGGTCTATCAACCAATCCCTCATTTAAAAATCTTAGTGCTTGATTTCTCAACTTAGATGATATAGCAGTAATATTTTCATCTATTAGCAGAGTAGTAGAATCAAAGGAATTTATAGTTAACCTACTGTTAAGAGGTTTTTCAGTAAATAAAATTATTGTTTGGTTAGACTCTCCATTTTCTAAGCTATCAAATATTGGCAGCATTTTGGCTCTATATTCATATGCAACAGAGCTAATTATTTTGTCCTTGTCTCCTTGAGTTCGCATAACTATAATTCCAGGAGCAGTTCTTATATCATTAATTTTTTCACATATTCTATTATTTATGAGATTATTGTAAAATTCGTCAGATGGCATATTTATATAGATTGTTGTTATTATATCTTTAATATGTGCTATTTTTTTATTTGGTTCTGTTATAAATATAATAGTTGAATTTTCATAAGTAGAATTTAAGGCGTCAATAATATTAGTTTTAATAGCAGAAAAGTATTTTAATATTTCATTAGAGAGCTCTTTTGGATTTTTACTTCCTATAACTATCATCTTAGGACCTAATCTAAAAAGTGAAAGCATTTAAATTTCCCCCCAATTAAATTCCTATCTTTGTTCTAAGTAGCCTATAATTGTCAGTTCCCATAGGGTATTTTAGATGAAAAACTTTATTAGATTCAATATCTATTATGTTTATTAAATTTATTCCATTTAGTTGATTCCTATTTCCCTTACTTTTATCGTGGCCGTATAAATAAAAGTCACATTTGTATGTTGGTAGATTATTTATCGTATGAGAGACTCCTATACTTAAACCATCAATTGAAATTGATTTACCTTCTTCAACTATAATAACTTTATCTATATTTTTTATAACGTCAATATTATCGTGATTTCCAGGAACAATTATAAGTCTATTGCTTGTGTATTTAACTAATTCATTAATAAATATGGAGGCATAATCCTTGTATTCATTTAATCTATTAGGATATAGCTCTAATTTTATATTATCAACAATATCCCCAGTATGTACTATATATTTTGGATTAATTTTTTTGACCAGTTTAATAATTGAAGGATATATGTTAGATGGAGTGTCGCTAATATGTAAAATGATATTTTTTCTTCCCAAAAGGTAGGTGGGAACATATATCCTTCCTGATAAAAAATATAGAGTATTTATAATCTGCTTCATTTTAACACCTGCTTGTATATAAAATCATAATTAGATTTTATAACCTTAACATTTTTAATTCAACTTAAAAATAATTAATAAAAGTTTATATTGTTTTTATAAAAACAAATCGTATCAATTTAATAAAAAAAATAAAAAAATATGTTGACTTTTGTCAAATAAGATGGTATATTATTTTCTGTGCCAGAGAGATGGCCCCTTGGTCAAGTGGTTAAGACACCACCCTTTCACGGTGGTAACAGGGGTTCGAATCCCCTAGGGGTCACCAATTAAATATGGAGAGGTGGTCGAGTTGGTTTAAGGCACCGGTCTTGAAAACCGGCGTGGGGGTAACTCCACCGTGGGTTCGAATCCCACCCTCTCCGCCAAGAAAGTGCCACCCAGGTGAAATGTGACATTTGAGACAAAACGAATTATTTCACATTTCACCTGGGTGGCACTTTAGTTATGTAAAGTATTCTATTTCAGCCTTGGGGAATCTTCTTTTTATTTCGGATATTATAAATTCCTTCATATCAGTGGAAATGTGCTTTTTATAAACATATTTATAAACACCATAGGGTCCCCATTTTTGTTGTCTGTTTTCCATTGAAAAGTCTATTTCTGTATTTGGGAAGCGTGCTAATATTGTATCCATAGCCTTTGTTGTAAATCTATGTTGAATAAGTTCAAATGTTATTTCAGCATTATCTGGGTTTTTTATTTTTTCCCTCAGCATATCAAGTAGTTCTGCATATTCCTCCTTGTAGTTTTCATAATAGTATATAGGTGCAATAATAAAACCTAATGGATAATTAGCATCATATATCTTTTGTGCAGCCTCTAATCGTTCCATCAAAGGGCTTACATTAAATTCAAATTTATCTATTACATATTTTGAATTTATACTAAATCTTATTTTTGTATGTCTATTATGTTCTATGTCAAGTAGAGTATCAACATATGCAAATTTTGTAACAAGCCTTAATCTTCCGTATTCTTGCTGTGCAAAGAACTCGATAGCCTTTTTAACAGAACCAGTTAAATGTTCAACAGAGAGAGGATCGCTTGTGCTTGCAAGTTCAAAGGATGTAATTTTGGGTTTATTTTGATTTATGTATTTTTCATTGTTTTGTAAAATTTCTTCAACATTTGCGTATACTCTTGCAAAGGGCTTTATATTTGGGTTAGACTGTAAATAGCAGTATTGACAGCTTGCGGGACATCCTGTAACAAGCGGAAATTGGTAATCTGCAGAGGGTTTGCAACTATCAAGTTTCATACTTTTTTTTATAGAGACAACAAGAGAACCCTTGGCATAGGCATAGTATTCTTGGATGTTGTCAAAATCCTTTTCAAAGTTGACAGACTTGTTTTCAATGAATACAGGAATATTTAATTCTTTAAGTTTATTATATATATATTGTCCTGTAGGATAATCCAATGTTTTGGGTTCAAAAAAGGCACGCTTTGGATAAAACAGCATTGTAAAACCTCCTTTATAATTAGAATAAATAGAAATTAAAAAAATATGTATTGAGGTGGTAAAATGAGTAGAGTATATTCTGTAAATTGTAGTGATTATGAAAGGGAAAATGTATATAGAGCAGTTGATGAGATGATAAAACTATATGGAGGTATAGATAAAATAGCCAAAAGGGGAGAGACAGTTTTTTTAAAAATAAATTTAGTTATAAAAAAGCACCCTGATGAAGCAGCAACAACACATCCAATGGTTATTGAGGCAGTAAGTAAAAGGCTTGTTGAAAACGGATGTAGAGTTATAATTGGAGATAGCCCAGGTGGCCCATACAATGAAAAGGTGCTTAGAGGGTTTTATAGGATATGCGGAATAGAGGAGGCTGCTAAAAATAGTGGAGCAGAACTTAATTATGATTGTTCATACAGTGACTACAAAACACCTGATGGTTGTATATCAAGAGTTTTAACTATGATTGACCCACCTTTCAAGTGTGATAGGATAATTACTATTTCAAAACTCAAAACCCACAGTATGGCTGTTTATACTGGTGCTGTTAAGGTCTTGTTTGGAATGATACCAGGAGTATTAAAGGTTGAATATCATTTTAAAATGCCTGAGATACATGATTTTTCAAACCTACTTGTTGATATATGTGAGACAGTTAAACCATCCTTTTCTATTATTGATGGGGTAGTTGCGATGGAGGGGGATGGACCAACTGCAGGTGTGCCTAAAAATGTAGGACTTCTTTTAGCGTCGGAAAACCCCTATGAACTTGATGTGTGTGGAGCACATATTATGGGACTTAAGGTAGAGGATGTTCCTACACTAAAAAGAAGTTTAGAGAGAGGAATAATAAAGGGTGGCATAGAAACTGTAGATATAGTAGGTGAGGATTTAGATAAATATGTTTCAAACTTCAAAGTTCCTAAAATTAGAAGTGTAAATTTCTTTAGAGGAAGAGTTCCAAAGAGAGTAGAGGATTTTTTAACCTTTTATTTATCTCCAAGACCAGAGTTTTCAAAGGATATTTGTATAAAGTGTGGGGTATGTGTTGAGAGTTGTCCACCTAAGGCACTTAAGATGGGAGATAAGATCCCAAGTATAGATTATAAAAAGTGCATAAGGTGCTTCTGTTGTCACGAGCTCTGTCCTAAAAAGGCAATAAGTATAAAAAGACCTTGGATATTAAATAGAGTTTTTAAATAAAAAGTGCTGTAGGGCCTTTACCTACAGCAATTTTTTAAATATTTATGCACCCTTAGACATATTTTTCTTTGCCATCATAATTTCGTCAGCCTTTTCGCCCCAAGCCTTTGCATATTCTTGAAGCTTATCGGCAAGTTGATCTACTGTTTCATCATCATTAACTTGTGTTGAGAAGGCTCCAGACTCTTTTACCATTCTTCTTAAGGCATCTGGATTATCTATCATTGGACAAGGTCTTAGTAGATTGTTATTAAATGGTTGATTTCTCCTATATGCCATAAATAATGGGGATTGTAGAACTTCCAATAGACTATGTTCCTTTATGTTCATATTTGAATAGTGTATGAACGCACAAGGTTCACAATCTCCATTAGCATTAATATGGAAATATCTTCTTCCACCAGCAATACATCCATTTGAAAATTCTCCATCATTCCAAAAATCAAGCACGAATATTGGTTCTGTTGCTCTTATTTCATTTATTCTTCTATACATATATTCCCTTTGTTCGATTGTTGCCATAAAGTTTACATCACTGTCGCTTCCAACTGGAACATAGGTAAAATACCATCCAAATCTACAGCCCTTTTGTACCATTAAATCTATATATTCCTTTGATGCAACTACTTCTGTATTGTATCTATGATAGCAGGTTGAAAAACCAAATACACATCCATAGTCTCTTAATATATCCATTGCCTTCATAACAGCGTCAAAACAACCTTCACCACGTCTCATATCAGTTTCTTCTCTGAATCCTTCAACACTAAATGCAAGTGCAAAGTTTCCAACCCTTTGCATCTCCTTTGCAAAATCCTCATCTACTAAAGTACCATTTGTGAAGGATAGGAAGGCACACTCGTTGTGCTTTTCACAAAGTTTTATAATATCATCCTTTCTCATAAGTGGTTCTCCACCTGAGAATATATACATATATATTCCAAGTTCCTTTCCTTCTGTTATAACTTTGTCTAAATCTTCAAAGGAAAGATTCCAAGGCTTGTACTCACCTGCCCAGCATCCTTTACACTTAAGGTTACAAGCAGATGTAGGGTCTATAAGTATTGCCCAAGGTATGTTGCAATCATATTTCTTTTCGTTTTCAGTCTGAACAGGTATGCCAAACATAGTTGCATTTAAGAAATAATTAATTCCAACTCTTTCTCTGACATTAGGATGTATCTCTGTTAATAGCTTGTATGTGTACTTATACCAGTTGCTGTTTGGGTCATCAAGATATTTTTTGATATTAGCTATATATTTTTTGTCCTGTTCTCTTATTGCTATTTTTTCTCCCCATCTTATAATTTTAGGGATATTCTTTTCTGGGTCCTTCAAGATGTACTTAACAGCTTCTTTAATTGCAGCTTCACCAAGTCTTGTCCTTGCCAAATTCATTAAAACCCCTCCCATATTTTACTATTCAATATATATTAAATAAAATTAAGAATTATAACTCCTATAAATTTTATTATATCACCTTACTCTAAAAATGGATTAATTTAGCAGTTAAATTAACATAAAAAATTATACTGACTGGTCACGTAAATATTTTTTAGGTTAAAAAAATCTCTAAAATAGTGTTTTAAGTTAAAATATATTTACTTTTTTTTTATACTCTTGGTATAATAAAATGTATATATGTAGTTTTGGAGGGATTACGTTGAATCTTAATATTGTTTTATATCAGCCAGAGATACCCTATAATACAGGTAATATAGGAAGAACTTGTGTTTTAACAAATTCAAGACTACATCTTATAAAGCCACTTGGTTTTTTAATTGATGATAAGCATTTAAAAAGAGCAGGGATGGATTATTGGAAGCTTGTAGATGTTGTTTACTACGATAGTTTTGATCATTTCCTTGAAGTTAATAAAGGTGCAAGGGTGTATCTATCAACAACTAAAGCAAGTAAATTCTACACAGAAGTAGAATACAGACAGGGTGATTTTATAATGTTTGGTAGAGAGTCATCAGGTGTTCCAGACAGTGTTAGAGATGTTTTTAAAGATACTTTAATAAGAATTCCAATGGTAGAAACAACTGAAAGATCTCTTAATTTATCCAATACAGTATCTATTGTTGCATATGAAGCATTAAGACAGATGGGATTTCCTAATATGAAATAGTAGTGGAGGGGTAGGATGAATAAAATAGCGATAGTTACAGATAGTACTTCAGATATTCCAAAGGAACTTGTAAATAGATATAATATTAGAGTTATTCCTTTAACAATAACATACAAAGATAAAACTTACTATGATGGAGTAGATTTAAAAATTGATGATTTGTTAAGAATGCTTGATGAAGGAGAAGAACTTCCAAAAACATCACAAGTTAATCCTGCAAGATTTTATGAAGAGTACAAGAGATTATTTGATGAAGGGTATAATAAAATTATTTCTATTCACTTATCATCTAATTTAAGTGGTACGTATCAATCAGCAATAATTGCTAAAAATATGTTGGAGACTGATGATATATATGTAGTTGATTCAAGGACAGTAAGTTTTGGAACAGGAATGCTTGCTCTAAAGGCGGCTAAAATGATTGAAGAAGGTAAAGATGTGGAAGAAATATACAATACATTAAACATACTTGCACCTAAATCAAGGGTTGCATATGCATTAGATAAACTTGAATATCTTAAAAAGGGTGGCAGATTATCAGGAACACAGGCAACAATAGGAACACTATTAAATATTAAACCTATCATATATATTACTGATGGTAACCACGCTATTTTAGATAAAACAAGGGGAATGAAGAAAGCTTTATCAAGAATGATAAAGTATGTTCAGGATGAAGGCTTTGATGAAAATGAGCTTTTTGCAATAGGAACTGTAAAAGATTATGAAAATCTTGAAGAGTTTAAAGAGATGGTTAAAAATGAGTTGGGTGTAGATAATTATCTTTTGGCTGAAGTAGGAACTGTAGTTGCAACATACTCAGGCCCTGGAGTAGTGGGAATATGGTTTTATGCTAAATAGAGGCTTTTGCCTCTATTTTAGATTGTAAAAATCTAATTGTTAGCTAAAATCTGAAAAAGCCCCATGAACGAAGCCCAAGAAATTCTTTATGGGGCTATTCAATATATAAATAGAGGCTTTGTCTCTATTAATTTTTATAATTCAAACTATTCAAAAAATAAATAGCAAAATTGCTATAATTTAGGTATAATGAAAGTAGAAAGTAAATATTCTGGATGAAGCAAATAGGAGAGACCCTAAGAGGGCGCCGAAGGGGTAAGTAAAGCTTGCCAAGCTTTATGATACTCTCAGGCAAAAGTACTATTTGTGGACAGAACTCTGTGAAGGCAGAGGATGTAGGCAACTACATCCTTTTTTTATTTGCCAAATAACTTGTATTTTAGCGAACTTTAAGCTACAGAGTTTTTGGTATCATTGATAATGTTTCTATCGTAGTATTAGGAAGAATAATCATCATTAACTTACAGAAGTATATAATTTCTTCTGATGATTAGATTTAAAATTAATAGATTACCGAACAAAAAAGAGGTGTCAGGCTTGAAACTTAAACCAGTTATATTAACCAATAACCCTTTAACAAAGAGTAGTTTAGAAGATAAATATGATCTTCTATATAAACCTCAAGCTTCACTTATGGATATTTTAATTATGGCAAGGGATTATATCCATAGAGGACATAGGCTCTTAACACATCCTCTAATGGGGAGTATAAAGCCTAATCAGACACCCTATAAGTCTATTGCAATTTCAAGGGATTGTTTTGAAGAGGTTGATCTATTAAGTGTTGAGATAATAGAGGAGAGCATATTGAAGGCTGACCAGCTTATTAAAAATAGTAAAACATTAATTTATACGGATAAGGTGCTTAGAGATTTTAGTTTAATTGATTTTGATTTAATAAAAAACGCATTAAATTGAAAGGAAGTGAAATTATGAGCCATATCTATGACATTGTAATAATAGGAGGAGGCCCTGCAGGTTTGTCAGCAGGACTTTATGCTTCAAGGGCAAAGCTTGATGTTCTGGTGATTGAGAAGGAGAAGTTTGGAGGACAGGCAGCAACGACAGCAGAACTCGAAAACTATCCCGGTTCAATTGAAAATTGTACAGGACCAGCTTTAGTTGAAAGAATGAGGAGGCAGGCAGAGGAATTTGGAACTACCTTTGCAAAGGATGAAATAGTAGAGGTTGATTTTTCAGGAGATATAAAAACTCTAAAGGGAAGAAAGGAAGAATATAGGTCAAGGGCTGTAATTATTGCAACAGGTGCTGAATACAGGCTTGCAGGGTTTAAAAATGAAATTGAACTAAGAGGTAGAGGAGTTTCATACTGTGCCACCTGTGATGCGGATTTCTTTGAAGGTTTAGATGTTGCAGTAATAGGTGGTGGAGATAGTGCAATAACTGAGGCACTTTATTTAACTAAATTTGCAGAAACAGTGACAATAATACATAGAAGAGATTCATTAAGGGCTGCTAAATCACTACAAGAAAAGGCCTTTAATAACCCAAAGATAAAATTTATATGGGACACAGTAGTAGAGGAGGCAAAGGGAGATGAAATATTAGAATCCCTTGTATTGAAAAATATAAAGACTGGAGAGATAAGTGAACTTGCTGTTAACGGTGTTTTTGTCTTTGTAGGACTTGAACCAAAGAGTGACCTTTTTAAGGGTAAGGTTGAAATGGATGAGAGGGGATATATTTTAACTGATAGAAGTATGAAAACAAATGTTGATGGAGTATTTGCAGCAGGTGATGTAGTTCAAAAATCTCTAAGGCAGGTTATAACTGCAGCATCTGATGGGGCTGTTGCTGCTGTTGCTGCAGAGGAATATATAAATGAAAAATTCAATAAATAGGAGGGGTAATATGTTAGAGGTTAATAAGGATAATTTTGAAGCTGAAGTTTTAAATTATACTGAAAAACCTGTATTTGTTGATTATTGGGGAGATAAGTGCCAAAAATGTATTGAACTTATGCCAGACGTTCACAAGCTTGAAGAAAAGTATGGAGATAAAATTAAATTTTGTAGTCTCAATACAAGCCAAAACAGAAGACTTGCTATAGCTCAAAAGGTATTAGGACTTCCAACAATGATAGTTTATGTAAATGGAGAAAAGGCAGAGGTATTAACTCCAGACAAAATAAATACTGTTGAAGATATTGAAAATGCAATTAAAAGGTTTTGTGAATAAGTGAGACAGAGTCTCCTTATTTAAATAAAAAGTTCAAAATATTTAGTAAATAAAAACTATAGGGGGTGAAGGTATTGAGACTTGAGCTTGGAAAAATTTTTATCAAGGATGTTCAGTTTTCAGATGAAACAAAAGTAGAAAATGGCGTTTTGTACATCAACAAAGAGGAACTTCTAAAGGAAGTATCAGGGGATGAGAGGCTTAAAAGCATTGATGTAGAACTTGCAAAAATAGGTGAAGAGGTAAGGATAATACCTGTAAAGGATGTAATTGAGCCAAGAGTTAAGGTGGAAGGAAAGGGAGGAATATTTCCAGGTTTTATTTCAAAGGTCGATACAGTAGGTTCAGGAAGAACACACGTATTAAAGGGAACAGCAGTAATAACAACAGGTAAAATAGTTGGATTTCAAGAAGGCATAATTGATATGTCAGGTGAGGGGGCAAAGTATACTCCATTTTCAAAAACAAACAATGTTGTTTTAGTATGTGAACCTGTTGACAATCTACCACAACACGAACACGAAGAGGCAGTAAGAATGGTAGGTTTTAAGGCTGCTTGCTATCTTGGTAGGGCAGGTAAAAACATAGAACCTGATGAAATAAAGGTTTATGAAACACTTCCATTACATCAACAAATAAATATGTATCCACATCTTCCAAAAGTTGTATATGTTTATATGCTTCAAAGCCAAGGATTACTGCACGATACCTATGTTTATGGTGTTGATGCTAAAAGGATTATTCCAACATTTATTTATCCAACAGAGGTTTTTGATGGTGCAATCGTTAGTGGAAACTGTGTTTCTGCTTGCGATAAAAATCCAACCTATGTTCATATGAATAACCCTATAATTGAAGATTTATATGAAAGACACGGAAAGGATATTAATTTTATTGGTTGCGTAATTACAAATGAAAATGTGTATCTTGCAGATAAGGAGAGGTCATCAAATTATACTGCAAAGCTTGTGGAGTTTTTAGGTGCAGATGCAGTGATAATATCAGAAGAAGGATTTGGAAACCCAGATGCGGACCTTGTTATGAACTGCAATAAGATTGAAGAAAAGGGAATTAAAACTGTACTTGTAACTGATGAGTATGCAGGAAGGGATGGAGCTTCACAATCTCTTGCTGATTCAACTCCAAAGGGAGATGCAGTTGTAACTGCAGGAAATGCAAATGAACTTATAGTGCTTCCACCAATGAAGAAGATTATTGGACATAAGGAGGCTGCGAACATCATTGCTGGTGGATTTGCAGGTTCACTTAGAGAAGATGGTTCAATAGAGGCAGAAATTCAGGTTATAACTGGTGCAACAAGTGAAGTTGGATTTGGATATTTATCAGCAAAAGGATTTTAAAGGGGGTAATACTATGATTTTAAAGGGAAGAAAGGTTATAGCGATAGGAGATAGAGACGGTATTCCAGGACCAGCAATTGAGGAATGTGCAAAGAGTGCAGGAGCTGAAGTGGTTTTTGCTTCAACTGAATGCTTTGTTTGAACAGCTGCAGGTGCAATGGATCTGGAGATCCAACAGAGAGTAAAGGATTTAACTGAAAAGTATGGGGCTGAAAATATTGTTGTGCTTCTTGGTGGTTCAGAGGCAGAGGCAGCAGGTTTATCAGCAGAAACAGTTACAGCAGGAGATCCAACCTATGCAGGGCCACTTGCAGGAATAGCATTGGGACTTAGGGTATATCACATTCTTGAGGAAGAGATTAAAAACGAATGTGATTTAGCTGTTTATGATGAACAGTGTGGAATGATGGAAATGGTTCTTGATGTTGATGCGATTTCTAATGAAGTACGTTCCATTAGAGAAATGTACAGCCAATATAAAGATTGACACTAAGGGGGTGGGAGTTGATGATTAAGGTTGTTCATTATTTAAATCAGTTTTTTGGACAGGTTGGCGGTGAAGATAAGGCACACATTGAACCCTTTGTAAAGGAAGGGTTTGTGGGACCTGGTATGGCACTTAATGCAGCCTTTAAGGGACAGGCACAGATTGTAGCAACAATTATATGTGGAGATTCCTACTATGCAGAGAATGAAGAGAAGGCAAAAAATACAATTCTTGAAATGATAAAAAAATATGAACCAGATTTATTTATAGCAGGTCCAGCCTTCAATGCAGGTAGATATGGTAATGCTTGTGGAAGTATTTGTAAATGCGTTAAAGAAAACCTAAATATTCCTGTTTTAACTGGTATGTATATTGAAAACCCTGGTGTTGATCTTTATAAAAGGGATATTTATATAATTTCCACTAAGGATAGTGCAGTTGGTATGAGGGATGCTATACCAAAAATGGCTGCACTTGCATTAAAATTAGTAAACAATGAGGAAATAGGGAGCCCAGATAAGGAAGGATATATTGAAAGAGGAATAAGAAAGAATTATTTTGCTCAAGAGAGAGGTTCAAAAAGAGCTGTTGATATGCTTGTTAAAAAGATAAGGGGAGAAGAGTTTAAGACAGAGTTTAAAATGCCAGATTTTGATAGAGTGGCTCCAAATCCTCCAATTGTTGATATTTCAAATGCAAAAATAGCTCTTGTAACATCTGGTGGCATTGTTCCAAAGGGAAACCCAGATAAAATAGAATCATCAAGTGCATCAAAATTTGGTAAATACGATATAGAGGGTGTGTTTGATTTAACAAGTGAAACCTATGAAACAGCCCACGGAGGCTATGATCCTGTATATGCAAATAAGGATGCCGATAGGGTTTTGCCAGTTGACGTGTTAAGGGAACTTGAGAAGGAGGGCAAAATAGGTTCACTCCACAGGTATTACTATTCTACTGTAGGAAACGGAACAGCTGTTGCAAATGCCAAAAGATATGGACAAAAAATTGCTGAGGAACTTATAAAGGATGGTGTTCAGGCAGTAATTTTAACCTCTACTTGAGGTACTTGTACTCGTTGCGGTGCAACGATGGTAAAGGAAATAGAAAGGGCAGGATTGCCTGTAGTTCATATGTGTACAATTGTTCCAATATCTAAGACTGTAGGTGCAAATAGAATAGTTCCAACAGTTGCAATACCTCATCCACTTGGAAATCCAAATCTTTCTTATGAAGATGAAAGGGCATTGAGAAGAAGGCTTGTAGAGAAGGCACTAAAGGCACTACAAACTCCTATTGATGAACAAACAGTTTTTGAATAATAAAATTAAGTTCCGTTTAGGAAAATCCTAAACGGAACTTAATAAATAAGCAATTTTAATATGGGAGGTAATTTTATGTATCCTGTTATAAGGGGAGTAAGCTATGTCTTGGTTCATACTCCTGATATGGTTTTACACAACGGTACTACACAAACACTTGAAAAGGAAACAAATCCAGATTCTGAATATCTAAAGGTTATTAGAAATCATTTACGAAGCTATGAAGATGCGGTTTCGTATCCAGTTAATCAAACCTACATAGGGAATTTAGATCCAGAAGAATTATTAAATATTGAAAGACCTTGGTTTAACAAAAAGTTTAAAAATGCAAATAGATATGGAAAATTTGGAGAGATAATGCCTGAGGATGAGTTTTATGGGCTTATAAAAAGTTGTGATGTTTTTGATTTAGTAAGATTGGAAAAGAGTTTTACACAGGAATTAAAGATAAAGTTTGAAAACAATATGTATTTGAGGGAACTTACAAGTAGACTTGGAGATGGAAGTGAAATAGAAGAAATAAATAAGTTAGTTGAAAATGGAATAGCAGAGGGATTGTATTTAAATGATAAATTAGTAGGCTGTGTAAAGAGAGCTCACGAGTTTGATATAAATTTATCAGCCCACGTAATAACTGAGAATTTAGCAGTTAAGGCATCAGGAGTTTTAGCAGCTCTTCATATTAGTGAAAAGGCAAATATAAATAAAGAAGATATAGATTACATTATTGAATGTTCAGAGGAAGCCTGTGGAGATATGAATCAAAGGGGTGGAGGCAACTTTGCAAAGGCAATAGGAGAGATAGCAGGTTTAAAAAATGCAACTGGATGTGATGTTAGAGGATTTTGTGCAGGGCCAACCCACGCGTTGTTATATGCCTCAACTTTAATACAATCCAAGGTATTTAAAAATGTTCTTGTTGTTGCAGGTGGTGCTACTGCAAAACTTGGAATGAATGGACGTGACCACGTAAAAAAGGGAATGCCTATAATGGAGGATGTTTTAGGTGGCTTTGCAATTTTAGTTTCTGAAAATGATGGAGTAAACCCTGTTGTTAGAACAGATTCAGTAGGAAAACATTCAATAGGTGCAGGTGCTTCACCACAGGCAGTAATTGAAGCAATTGTTGCTCAACCTCTTGAAAGGCTTAATCTAAAATTCACTGATGTTGATAAATATGCACCAGAGATGCAAAATCCTGAAGTTACAGAGCCTGCTGGTGCTGGAGATGTTCCTACTCAAAACTATAAGATGATTGCAGCACTTGCAGTTAAGAAGGGCCAACTTGAAAGAAGCCAAATAAATGAATTTGTAAAAAAGCACGGATATGTTGGGTATGCACCAACACAAGGACACGTTCCTTCGGGTGTTCCAATACTTGGATTTGCAAGGGAGAAGATGCTAAAGGGAGAAATGAATAGAGTAATGATAGTTGGGAAGGGAAGTCTTTTCCTTGCTCGAATGACAAATCTATTCGATGGAATTTCCTATTTGATTGAGAAAAATTCGGGAATTTATGAGGATAAAAAGGAACTAATTACAAAGGATGAAGTTAAAAAGATGGTAGCAGAGGCTCTTAAGGATTTTGCTTCCCACTTACTTGATGAATAAGGGGTGGTTATATGTCTCAAAATATAAAAAAAATAGTTGCTGAGGTATTAAATGATATAGCAGATATTTTACAAAATGGATATGCTGAAGAAAAAATAAAAATTGGATTAACTACCTTAGGAAGTGAGCTTGGAGAAGAAGAAATAATAAAGGCAGCATATCTTGCTAAAAATAAATATAGTGATTTTGAAGTAGTGCTAATTGGCCCGAGTGAAGTTGAGGGTTTTTCTTGTATTAAAGCAGAAAGTGAAGATGAATGTCATAAAATAATGGAAAAGCTTATAGATGAAAAAGTTTTAAAGGGATGCGTAACAATGCATTACAATTTCCCAATTGGCGTTTCAACTGTTGGGAGAATAATTACACCATCGATGGGAAAAGAAGTATTTATAGCTACAACAACTGGAACTTCATCATCAGATAGAATTGAGGCTATGGTTAAAAATACATTTTATGGAGTAATAGCTGCTAAGGCCTGTGGTATAAAAAAACCAACGGTAGGGATACTAAATGTTGAAGGTGCAAGACAAGTTGAAAAGATACTAATAGAACTAAAAAATACAGGATATGATATTGAGTTTTGTTCATCAATAAGAAAAGACGGAGGTTTTATATTAAGGGGAAATGATATTTTAGCAGGTTCAGCAGATGTGGTTGTAACTGATTCCCTTACAGGAAATGTATTGATGAAGATATTTTCGGCATATACAACAGGTGGAGACTATGAGTCATTAGGCTATGGATATGGACCAGGAATAGGTGAAGGTTATAAAAGACTAATAAACATAATATCAAGGGCATCAGGTGCTCCTGTAATTTGTGAAGCATTAAGATATTGTGCAACCTGTGCTAAAAACGAAATAAATAAAATATTAGAGGATGAGTTTAAAAAATTAGAGGCAGTTAATCTTAAATATATTTTTGAAAAATTGAAAAAAGTAAATGGTAAATCAACTGAAGATGTTAAGTGTCCAAATAAAAAGGTTGTTACCTCCACCATATCAGGAATTGATATTTTAGAGCTTGAAAATGCAGTGAAAATGCTTTGGGCCAAAGGAATATATGCAGAAAGTGGTATGGGATGTACAGGCCCAATAGTTATGGTGGCAGATGAAGATTTAGATATAGCTATGAAAATATTAAAGGAATGTAATCTTATATAAAGGGGCAATTGCCCCTTAAATATTAAAATTCGACAATTTGCGACAGTAGTCAAATTTTAAAATTATTATTTTTTTGAAAAAATTTAAATAACATATTGAAATTATACAAAAGTTATCGTATATTATTATATGCAGGGTAATATGATAAAGTTAAATAAAAATATGATAAGATATATTTTTTTGCAACTTTTAAATAGTATAGCACAATGCGTTCTGAAAATGGAAGAACTTGAAATTATGACATTTAAAAATAATTTTCTGAAAAATAAAATGGTAAATATTTTATTAAATTCATTTTTTACATAATGGGTTCGTTATAAAATTGTATCCTTTTAGGAATATTAAAAATATAAACACCAAAAAGAAGGGGGAAAAAATATGAAAATGAAAAAAGCTCTTGCCCTTGTTCTTTCAGCTTCATTAATAGCTGGTGTATTTGCTGGCTGTGCAAAGAAGGAAGGAGAACAAGGAACACAACCAAAGTCAAGCATTAAGGTTGGTATGGCAACAGACCAAGGAGGTCTTGGTGACAAGTCCTTTAATGATTCAGCTTATGAAGGATTAAAGAAGGCTGAAAAGGACTTTGGAGTAAAGGTAGATGTTCTTCAATCAAAGCAACAAGAAAATTATGAACCAAACCTTACACAACTTGGACAAAGAGATGATCTAACTTTTGCAATTGGTTTCCTAATGGAAGGTTCACTTAAGAATGTTGCTCAAAAGATGCCAGATAAGAAGTTTGCTATTATCGACGCAGTTGTTGATCTACCAAACGTAAAATCAATTACATTTAAAGAAGAAGAAGGTTCATTCTTAATGGGTGTAATTGCTGGTAAAATGACAAAGACTAACAAGGTTGGTTTCATTGGTGGAATAGAAATGCCACTTATTGAAAAGTTTGAAGCTGGATTTGCAGCAGGGGTTAAGGCGGTAAATCCACAAGCTGCAGAAGGCTTAATGAACAAAACAACTGTTAAGTATGCTGGAAGTTTCAATGATGCTAATAAAGGTTATGAATTAGCAAAGGCTCTTTACAATGATGGATGTGACGTTGTTTACCACGCGGCTGGTGGAGTAGGACTTGGATTATTCAAGGCTGCAAAGGAAATGAAGAAGTGGGCAATAGGTGTTGACCAAGACCAAGCTGAAACAGCACCAGATTATAAGGATGTAATTCTTTCATCAATGATAAAGAGGGTTGATGTTGGTACTTATACTGCTACAAAGGAATTAGTTGAAGGAAACTTCAAGGCTGGGCATACTGTGCTTGGATTAAAAGAAGATGGTGTAGGCTATGCTCCAACAACTAAGAACAACACACCAGCAGATGTTATAGCTGTAGTTGATAAATATGCACAAGCTATTAAGGATGGAAAGTTTACAGTTCCAGAAAAAAGAGATGACGTTAAGAACTTTACAGCTCCTGAAGTTAAGTAATTTAATATAAAGCTAGATGCCGCCGCATCTAGCTTTTTTAACCAAAAGAAGGGAGGAAAATTAATGCAAAAAGTTGTTGAAATGAAGGGGATAACAAAGGTTTTCCCAGGTGTTAGAGCAAATGATGATGTAAACTTTGAACTACTAAAGGGAGAAATACACGTTCTACTTGGAGAAAATGGAGCTGGAAAAACAACTTTAATGAACATACTATATGGACTTTACCAACCAGATGCTGGAGAAATATATGTAAACGGACAAAAGGTAAACATAAAAAGCCCAGGTGATGCGATAAAGCTTGGTATAGGAATGGTGCATCAGCACTTTATGCTTGTGCATAATTTTACAGTTGCAGAAAACATAGTGCTTGGTGCAGAACCTAAAAAGGGTATAAAAATTGATATGCAAAAGGCTATAAAGGATACTGAAGAAATAGCAAATAAGTATGGGTTTAAAATAGATCCGAATGCAGTAATAGAAGATATAACTGTTGGACAACAACAAAAGGTTGAAATATTAAAGGCATTATATAGAGGTGCAGATATATTAATACTTGATGAACCAACAGCAGTATTAACACCTCAAGAAATAGAAGAGTTAGGGGTTATTTTAAAGAACTTGGTTAAAGAGGGTAAGTCAATCATATTGATTACTCATAAGCTAAAAGAAGTTATGGCAATGAGTGATAGGGTTACAATCGTAAGAAGGGGAAAGGTTATAGATACAGTTTATACAAAGGATACAAATATAGATGAACTTGCTGAAATGATGGTAGGTAGAAAAGTTAATTTGGTAGTAGAAAAGAGTGAAGCAAAACCAGGTAAGGTTGTATTAAAACTTGAAAATGTTTCAGCTTTAGATCACAGAAAACTTCCAGCTGTTAAAGGTGTAAATTTAGAAGTTAGAGCTGGAGAAATAGTTGGTATAGCTGGTGTTGATGGAAATGGTCAAACTGAACTTATAGAGGTTATAACTGGTCTTAGAAAACCAACCGATGGCAGGGTTTATATAAATGATAAAGATGTAACGGGAAAGACTCCAAGGGATGTAATTGAAGCAGGAGTTGGACATATTCCAGAGGATAGGCATAAGCGTGGTCTTGTTTTAAAGTATTCACTGTATGAAAATGCAGTGTTAGGTAACCATTATAAGCTTCCTTTCGCAAAGGGAATTATGATGAATTATAACAAAATAAAGGAATATGCAAGAAAATTAATTGATGAGTTTGATGTTAGAACTCCAAATGAAGAAGTTTTTGCATCAGCTCTATCAGGTGGTAACCAACAAAAGTTTATTGCTGCAAGAGAAATAAATAAAGATCCAGAACTTATAATTGCAGCACAACCTACACGTGGTATCGACGTTGGTGCAATTGAGTATATTCACAAGAGGCTTGTAGAGGAAAGAGATAAAGGTAGAGCAATACTACTTGTTTCACTTGAACTTGATGAAATATTAGCGTTATCCGACAGAATTGCTGTAATATACGACGGACAAATAGTTGATATATTAGATGCTAAGAGTGCAACTGAACACGAACTTGGAATACTTATGGCAGGCGGCACTCTTAAGAAGCAGGCATAAGGAGGTATAAAAATGGCAAATAAAAATACGACCTCTAACAAGCTAAAAGCAGCTTTGAGTACATTAGTTTTCCCAATTATATCAATAATAATAGCAATGTTTATTGCGGTTTTCTTTGTAATGTGGGCAGAAGGAGAAAACTTCTTTGTGGCAACAATAACACTTTTCCAAGCAATATGGGAAGGTAGCTTTGGAACAAGCTTTAGTATAATAGAAACATTAGTTTTTGTTACTCCATTATTATTTACAGGTCTTGCTAACGCAGTTGCATTCAAAACAGGTCTTTTCAATATAGGTGTTGAAGGACAGTTTATAATGGGTATTTTTGCAGCTGCTGCAATTGGTTTAATACCAGGATTACCAGCTATTATACACGTTCCTCTTGTACTTTTAGGTGGAATGCTTGCTGGTGCAATTTGGGCAGCTATACCTGGTTTCCTAAAGGCAAAGGTAGGAACAAATGAAGTTATCAATACAATAATGATGAACTTTATTGCTATGTTCTTTGTAAACTATATGATAATGGGACCTTTGAATGCTCCAGGAAAGGCAACAACTCCACTTATACAAGATTCTGCAAAACTTTGGAGATTTTTAGGTGAAGCTAATAGAATAAATATAGGTTTATTTATAGGAATTCTTTTAGTAGCATTAGTGTATGTTTTATTATGGAAAACTACAATTGGCTATGAATTAAGAGCGGTTGGACTAAATCCCCACGCTGCAGAATATGGTGGTATAGATATAAAGAAAAATATAATTCTTGCAATGGCAATCTCAGGTGCAATAGCTGGACTTGGTGGTGCTGTTCACGTTGCAGGTATACAATATCAAGCTATACAGCTATTTGGATTTACTAATTTTGGTTTTGATGGTATAGCAGTAGCACTACTTGGAAAGAGCCATCCAGTAGGGGTACTTCTTTCAGCTACATTATTTGGTGCACTAAACAGCAGTTCACTTAACCTACAGCTTGCAAACATTCCAAAAGATATAGTGTACCTAATACAAGCAATAATTATAATATTTGTTGCAGCAGACTACATCTACAAATGGATTGGAGAAAAGAGAAAGAAGGAGGCGATGATAAATGGCTAATGGAAGCTTACCAGTTGTTGTAGCACTACTTGCTGCTACATTCCGTCTTGCGACGCCTCTTATCTTTGCAGCATTAGGTGGTGTTATTTCAGAACGTTCAGGTGTTGTTAATATAGGTCTTGAAGGTATAATGATTGTTGGTGCATTCTTTGCGGTTTATGGTTCAAGTTTAACTGGAAACCCTTGGGTAGGATTATTATTTGCAGTAGTTTCAGGAGCACTTGTTGCAGCTATTCACGCAGTTTTAAGTATTAATCTTAAGGCAGACCAAACAGTATCAGGTGTTGCTATAAACCTATTTGCAGGTGCTTTAACAAGCTTCTTGATATTTAAATTATTTGGAAGACAAGGTCAAACAGATGGTGTTGCAGCTCTTCCATATCCAACGGAAGCAATGGCTAAGATACCTGTTATTGGACCATTTTTATCAGAACTTAACTGGTTTGTATTTATGGCTATAATACTTGTATTTGTTGTACATTATGTACTATACTATACACCACTTGGACTTAGAATTAGAGCTGTTGGAGAACATCCAAAGGCAGCTGATACATTAGGTATAAATGTGTATAAGATAAGATATTTATGTGTTATTATGTCAGGTGTATTTGCTGGTCTTGGTGGTGCTACACTTTCAATAGGTGTTATGAACCTATTTAGAGAAGGTATGGTAAGTGGTAGAGGTTTCATTGCACTTGCAGCAATGATATTTGGAAACTGGAAGCCATTTGGTGCTATGGGTGCTTCATTCCTATTTGCCTTTGCTCAAGCTTTTGAAATACTTGCACAAAAATTTGGTTGGGCATTACCAACAGAAGCATACTTAGCATTCCCATATATTTTAACTATGCTTGCACTTGCAGGTTTTGTTGGTAAAACAACTCCACCAGCAGCAGATGGAGTTCCATATAACAAGGGAGAAAGATAAAAAAGGGGCTTTTATGCCTCTTTTTTATCTTTTATTATTTAATCTGTCTAATAAAATGTGTTATAATATTTATATAATTCTTAATATAATATGTAATACAAAATACAATTTGTGGGGGATAATATGAGCTTGAATTTTTCTTTAGATTTAAAACTGGAACAAAAACTTGTAATGACACAGGAAATGCAACTTGCAGTAAAAGTTCTTCAGCTTCCCAACAATGAATTAAAAGAATATATTGAAGACGAGCTACTTGAAAATCCAGTTTTAGAGCTTGATTCAAGTTATGATGAAAGATTGGATAAAGTTATACAAATTTATTCAGATTATAGTGATGATTACTTTACTGATTATTCGGAGGATGAATATGACGAAAAGATAACTCCCTTCTATTTTTTGAGTAATAAGAGGAGTTTATACGATTGCTTAAAGGAACAGCTTGGTTATATCCCTCTTACAAAAAGAGATAGAAAGATAGCAGAGTATATTATTGATAATCTGGATCAAAATGGATATTTAAATATGCACGAACTTTCAATTGCAAATAAGTTTAAAGTTTCGCTTGATATAGTTCGTAATATTATTACAATCATACAGGATTTTGAACCAAGTGGAGTTTGTGCAAGAAATTTAAAGGAATGCTTAAAGATACAATTAAAAAATAAAGGGGTATATGATCACCTTTATGAAAAATTAATTGATAATGAGTTAGAGAATATTGCAAATAAAGCTTATACATTTATTTCTCAAAAATATGGGGTTGAAGAGGAGAAACTTCTAAGATATATAGAAGTAATTAAATCTTTAGATCCCAAACCTGGATGTAGACTTGGTGATGAAACTGTAAAATATGTTGTTCCAGATGTATATATAGAGAATATTGATGGGGAGTTTATTGTAAGGGTAAATGAAGATAATCTACCAATGCTTAAAATAAATAAACAATATAAAAATATACTCAGAAATAGGAATTGTGAAGAGTATAAATATATAAAATCAAAGATTGAGGCAGCCTATTGGTTAATAAAAAGTATTGAACAGAGAAGGGAAACTATAAAAAAGGTTGCGGAATCAATCGTAAAACATCAAATAGGATTTTTTAAGTATGATGAATCTCTCAAACCTCTTAATTTAAAAACAATTTCAGAAGAGACAGGACTTCACGAATCAACAGTAAGCAGAGCGATTAATGGTAAATATGCACAAACACCAAAGGGCGTTTTTGAACTAAAATATTTTTTAGTTCGTGGGCTTAGTACTTACTATGGGGATAATGTGTCTATTGATACATTAAAAAATAAAATAAGCGATATTATAAATAACGAAAATAAGAAAAAACCTTATTCTGACCAGCAGATAGCAGATATATTAAATGCAACTGGAGTTAAGATTTCAAGAAGAACTGTAACGAAGTATAGAGAAGAATTAGGTATTGAGTCATCGTCAAAGAGAAAAATAAAATAATATAAATTTATAGAACCTTAAAATGCTAACCTTGATGTAAGTTGATTTTATTTTTAAGTAGTACAGCATTTTAGGGTTCCTTTTATTTGTTTATGAATATATGAATTCTCTAAAACAAATAATAAAGATGTATGGTAAATAAGAATTTTTTAGAAAATATATTGAAAAATAATAATTTTAATGATATAGTAGAAATTGGAGTGGGACAAAAATAAAACATAGGGACATAAATAGTCCCTACAACAGGTTTAGGGGAGTGACATAGTTGAAAAATGTATTATCTCTACAACAAAAGATAGTTCCAGAAATTATAGAACTGCTTTTAAAAAGGTATAAGATATTAAAATGCATATACTACAACCAACCTGTTGGAAGAAGAGCACTGTCCCAAGAGCTTGATTTAGGAGAAAGAGTTGTAAGAACAGAGGTAAATTTTCTAAAAGAACAGGGACTAATAGAAATATATTCAACTGGTATGACAGTAACAAAAGATGGGGAATATATATTAGAAAGCCTTGAAGAAATGATTCACGAAATAAGTGGATTGGCTGATGTAGAAAATAAATTAAAAAAGATTTTAGAAGTACATAAGGTTATAGTTGTACCTGGAGACATAGATGAGGATATTACAGTACTTAAGGAAATGGGAAGGCTTGCAGCAAATTATATAAAATCGATAATGTCAAATGACACAATAATTGCTCTAACGGGTGGTTCATCAGTTTCACAGGTTGTTGAGAACTTCCCTAAAGTTTCAAAGGAGAATATTCTTGTTGTTCCTGCAAGAGGAGGAATAGGAAGAAACGTTGAGACGCAAGCAAGTACACTTGCTGCAAAGCTTGCATACAAAATAGGTGCAAATTATAAGCTTCTTCACGTTCCAGATAATCTTAGCCGTGAAGCCCTTGGAACTATGTTAAATGAACCAGGCATAAAGGATGTTGTACAAAATATAAGTAAAGCAGATATTTTGATATTTGGTATTGGTAGAGCAGATGAAATGTCTAAAAGAAGGGGACTTGAAGAAGCAGAAATAGAGGAACTTTTATCTAAGGGAGCAGTTGCGGAGGCCTTTGGATATTATTTTGATAAAGGCGGAGAAATAGTTTACAAGACTCCAACGATAGGGTTAGATTTTAAGGATGTTCCTAATATAAAACATATAGTGGCTGTAGCAGGTGGAAAAGGCAAGGCAGAAGCAATAATAGCAACTAAAATAAATAACCCTAATATGGTAATAGTGACTGATGAGGCAGCTGCCAAGGAGATACTAAATCTACAAAGAGTGAATAAAAGATAGCTATGCTATCTTTATATAAAAGTCATAAAATTAGGAGGGATTAATTATGACAATTAAAGTTGCTATCAACGGGTTTGGTAGAATTGGAAGAAACGCATTTAAAATTGCTCAAACAAGATTAAACAAGGATGTTGAAATCGTTGCAATCAACGATTTAACAGATGCAAAAACACTTGCACACCTTTTAAAGTATGACTCATGCTTTGGTAAGTTTGACGGAACAGTAGAAGCTACAGAAAACAGCTTAATAGTTAACGGAAAAGAAATAAGAGTATATGCTGAAAAGGATCCAAAGAACCTTCCATGGAAGGACCTTGGAGTAGATATAGTTATAGAATCAACAGGTCTATTTACAAAGGCTGAAAAGGCAAGAGCTCACATTGAAGCAGGTGCAAAGAAGGTTCTAATTTCAGCTCCAGCTACAGATGAAGATATAACAATAGTTATGGGTGTTAATGAAAAGGATTATGATCCAGCAAACCACCACATTATTTCAAATGCATCTTGTACAACAAACTGCTTAGCTCCATTTGCTAAGGTACTTGATGAAAAGTTTGGTATAGTTAAAGGTCTTATGACTACAGTTCACTCATATACAAATGACCAAAGAATACTTGACCTTCCACACAAGGATTTAAGAAGAGCAAGAGCAGCTGCAGAATCAATAATCCCAACTACAACTGGTGCTGCAAAGGCTGTTGGTAAGGTACTTCCAAACTTAAAGGGTAAGCTAAATGGTTTTGCTCTAAGAGTTCCAACTCCAACTGTATCAGTAACTGACCTTGTTGTAGAAGTTACAAGACCAACTACTGTAGAAGAAGTAAATGCTGCACTTAAGGAAGCTGCTGAAGGCGAAATGAAGGGAATTCTTGGATACTCAGAAGAACCACTTGTTTCAATAGACTACAGAAGAGATGAAAGATCATCAATAGTAGATGCACTTTCAACTATGGTTATTGAAGGCAATATGGTTAAGGTTGTTTCTTGGTATGACAATGAATGGGGTTATTCAAACAGAATAATCGACCTTGTAAACTACATAGCTGAAAGAATGTAATTTTAAAGTCCGGTTTTGTAGTTTCGGCTATAAGGCCGGACTTATTTTCCTAAATTAGTGAAAGAGAGGTTTTGGGTATGAATAAGAAAACTGTTAGAGATATAGATGTAAGGGGTAAGAAGGTACTTGTAAGATGTGACTTTAACGTTCCTCAAGATAAGGAAGGAAACATTACTGATGATAGAAGAATAGTAGCAGCACTTCCAACTATTAAGTATCTTCTTGAAAATGGTGCGAAGGTAATATTAATGTCACACCTTGGAAGACCAAAGGAAGGATACGAAGAAAAATACAGCGTAAAGCCAGTTGCTAAGAGACTTTCAGAGTTATTAGGATTTGAAGTTAAGCTTGCTGAAGATAAGGAAGTTGTAGGAGAAAATGCAGTAAGACTTGTAAACGAAATGAAGGAAGGCGAAGTTGTTCTTCTTGAAAATGTAAGATTTATTAAGACTGAAACAAAGAATGATATGGATTTTGCAAAGAAGCTTGCATCACTTGCTGACATATTTGTAAACGATGCATTTGGTACAGCCCACAGAGCACACTCATCAACTGCAGGTGTAGCAGAATTCCTACCAGCTGTTGCAGGTTTCCTAATTGAAAAGGAAATAGAAATAATGGGTAAAGCTCTTGAAAATCCAGAAAGACCATTTGTTGCAATTCTTGGCGGTGCAAAGGTATCAGACAAGATAAACGTTATTAACAACCTAATTGAAAAGGTTGATAGACTAATAATAGGTGGAGGAATGGCTTACACATTCCTAAAGGCACAAGGATTTGAGATAGGAAAATCACTTCTTGAAGAAGATAAGATAGATTACGCAAAGGAAATGTTAAAGAAGGCAGAAGAAAAGGGAGTAAAGGTATACCTTCCAGTTGACCACGTTGTAGCAAAGGAATTCAGCAATGATGCTGAAGCTATGACTGTAGATGTTGAAATACCAGAAGATTATATGGGACTTGACATTGGACCAAAAACTGTTAAACTTTTCGAAGAGGCAGTTTTAGATGCTAAGACAGTAATTTGGAATGGACCAATGGGAGTATTTGAAATGCCAAAGTTTGCTGTAGGTACAAAGGCTGTTGCAGAAGCACTATCAAAGGTAAATGGAACTACAATTATAGGTGGTGGAGATTCAGCTGCAGCAGTTGAACAATTAGGATACGCAGAAAAGATGACTCATATATCAACTGGTGGAGGAGCTTCACTTGAATTCTTAGAAGGAAAAGTTCTACCAGGTATTGCAGCACTTAATGATAAGTAATAAAATAATTTAGGGGGTTATTCCCCCTTGCTTAAATTCCTAAAAGGAGGATATATAATGAGAAAGCCAATTATTGCAGGAAACTGGAAAATGAATAAGACTGCAAAGGAAGCAGCACAATTCATAATCGAACTAAGAGACAAAGTAAAGGATGCTAACTGTGAAGTAGTAGTATGTCCACCTTTTACTTCTCTTACACAAGTTTTAACTTTAGTTGAAGATACAAACATAGAAGTAGGTGCACAAAATATGCACTATGAAGAAAATGGTGCATTTACTGGCGAAATCTCACCTGTTATGCTGAAGGAACTTGGAGTAAAGTATGTGATATTAGGACATAGCGAAAGAAGAATGTATTTTAAGGAAGATGATGAATTAATAAACAAGAAGGTTAAATCAGCCTTCATTCACGGGTTAACTCCAATTCTTTGTGTTGGTGAACTTTTAGAAGAAAGAGAAGCTGGTAAGACATTTGAAGTTATAGACAAGCAACTTATAGAAGACCTAAAGGACGTAGATGCTGAAAATGTTGCAAAGATGGTTATAGCCTATGAACCAGTTTGGGCAATAGGTACTGGTAAGACAGCAACAGCTGAAGATGCAAATGAAGTTATTAAGTATATAAGAGGCAAGATAAGAGAAATGTTTGGCGAAAAGGCTGCAGAAGAAATAAGAATACAATATGGTGGAAGCGTTAAGCCAAGCACAATTAAAGAGCAAATGGAACAAAGCGACATCGATGGAGCACTGGTTGGAGGAGCAAGTTTAAAAGTAGAAGATTTTGCAGCAATCGTTAATTATTAAGGAGGTAAAACATGCAAAAAAAACCTGTAATGCTAATGATACTTGATGGATGGGGTATCAATGAAAAGGCAGAAGGTAATGCAATTGCAAATGCAAATAAGCCAAACTTTGATAGACTATGGAATGAATACCCCCATACAATGCTTAGTGCCAGTGGATTAGATGTAGGACTTCCAAGAGGACAAATGGGTAACTCAGAAGTTGGACATTTAAACATAGGTGCAGGTAGAATAATTTATCAAGAATATACAAGAATAAATAAAGAGATAGAAGAAGGCGGATTCTTTAAAAATGAAGCACTAATAAAAGCAATTGAAAATGCTAAAAATAACAACAGTGACATACACCTTATGGGGCTTCTATCAGATGGAGGAGTTCATAGCCATATAGATCATCTTGAAGCTTTAATAAAGCTATGCAAAGATTTAGGTTTAAATAGGGTATTTGTTCACGCCTTCCTTGATGGAAGAGATGTTCCACCATCATCTGCTCTTGAATATATAGATAGACTTGAAAAGTATATGAAGGAAATAGGAGTAGGTAAGATTGCAACTATTTCTGGAAGATACTATTCAATGGATAGAGATAAGAGATGGGAGAGAACAAAGCTTGCATATGATGCAATGGTAAATGCCCAAGGTGAAATTGCAAATAGTGCAAGAGAAGCTGTTGAAAAGTCCTATGCAGAAAATAGAACAGACGAGTTTGTCCTTCCAACAGTTATAATTGAAAATGAAAGACCTGTTGCAAGAATAAAGGAAAATGATTCAGTTATATTCTTTAACTTTAGACCAGATAGAGCAAGACAGATAACAAGAGCTCTTGTTGATGTTGAGTTTGCAGGATTTGAAAGAAATTATTTCAAGGTATATTTTGTATGTATGACTCAATATGACAAGACAATTGAAAATGTTGATATAGCATATAGACCAGAAGTATATAAAAATACTTTTGGTGAATATGTTGCAAATAAGGGCTTAAAGCAACTTAGAATTGCTGAAACAGAAAAGTATGCACACGTTACATTCTTCTTTAATGGTGGTGTAGAAGCACCCAATAAGGATGAAGAAAGGGTTTTAATTCAATCTCCTAAGGTTGCAACTTATGACCTTCAACCAGAAATGAGTGCATATCTTGTAGCAGATAGAGTATGCCAAGAGTTAGATAAGGACATATATGATGTTGTTATACTAAACTTTGCAAATCCAGATATGGTTGGACATACAGGAGTTTTTGATGCTGCAAAGAAGGCAGTTGAAGCAGTAGATGAATGCATTGGTAAGGTTGTTTCAAAGGTAAGAGAAAAGGGTGGTACTGTACTTATAACTGCAGACCACGGAAATGCTGAAATGATGGTTGACTATGAAACAGGTGAACCATATACAGCACACACAACAAATCTTGTGCCATTTATAGTTGTTGGTGATGAAAAGTTAGAATTAAGAGATGGTGGAAGACTATGTGATATTGCACCAACAATGCTTGAAATTATGGATTTAGATATTCCTGTTGAAATGACAGGAAAATCATTAATAAAAAAATAAATACAAGAAAGGAGACATAAAAATGAAAAGATATTTAGAAATTATTGATGTTTATGCAAGAGAAGTTCTTGATTCAAGAGCTAACCCAACTGTAGAAGTAGAAGTTGTATTAGAGGATGGTACAGTAGGAAGAGCAATAGTTCCATCAGGTGCTTCAACAGGAGCATTCGAAGCAGTTGAATTAAGAGATGGTGATAAGTCAAGATACCTTGGAAAAGGTGTTTTAAAGGCTGTTGAAAATGTAAATAATATAATAGCTCCAGAACTAATTGGAATGAATGTATATGATCAAACTTCAATAGACAAGACTCTAATCGAGCTTGACGGTACAGAAAATAAGGGTAAGCTTGGTGCTAATGCTATACTTGGTGTTTCACTTGCAGTTGCAAGAGCAGCAGCAGAAAGCTTAGGACTTCCATTATATCAATACATAGGTGGAGTAAATGCTAAGGTTCTACCAGTTCCAATGATGAATATTCTAAATGGTGGAAAGCACGCTGATAACAATGTTGATATACAAGAATTTATGGTTATGCCAGTTGGTGCACCAAACTTCAGCGAAGCTTTAAGAATGTGTGCAGAAGTTTATCACTCACTAAAGAAGACATTAAGCGAAAAGGGATACAATACAGCAATTGGTGATGAAGGTGGATTTGCTCCAAACCTTAAGTCAAACGAAGAAGCTATCCAAGTTATTCTTGAAGCAGTAGAAAGAGCTGGATATAAGCCAGGAGAACAAGTTGCTATAGCTATAGACGCTGCTGCAACAGAACTTTACAAGGAAGATGGAAAGTATCACTTAGAAGGAGAAGGAAGAGTACTAACTGCAGCTGAAATGGTTGATTTCTGGGCAGACCTTGTTGAAAAGTATCCAATAGTTTCACTTGAAGACGGTCTTGCAGAAGAAGATTGGGAAGGATGGAAGCTACTTACTGAAAAGCTTGGTTCAAAGATTCAATTAGTTGGAGACGACCTATTTGTTACAAATACTAAGAGACTATCAAGAGGAATTGAAATGGGAGTTGCAAACTCAATCCTTATAAAGCTTAACCAAATAGGTACATTAACTGAAACTCTTGAAGCTATAGAAATGGCAGAAAGAGCAGGATATACAGCAGTTGTATCACACAGATCAGGTGAATCAGAAGATACTACAATAGCAGATCTTGTTGTTGCAACTAATGCTGGTCAAATTAAGACTGGTGCTCCTTGTAGAACAGATAGAGTTGCTAAGTACAATCAATTACTAAGAATAGAAGATGAACTTGCAGATGTAGCTAAGTATCTTGGAAGAGATGCCTTCTACAATGTTAAAAAGTAATAAATAATATAAATTTTAAGGGAGCTTTGCTCCCTTTTTATAGTATAATTATGTTTAGCACCTGCATTTAAAGTGTAGCACATTAATTGATTAAATCATATATATTAACAAAATATTCTGAATTGTATTGTTTATTTTTTAAACCTATGTTAAAATATGTTTAGACTTAAGTGTAGGGAGGTGTTAAGGTGAAGACATTTGTTAGCGTAATGCACGTAATTTTCAGTTTACTTGTAATAGCTTCAATATTTATGCAACCTTCAAAGGTATATGGTCTATCAACAACAATTTCAGGTGGTGCAGAAACTTTCTTTGGAAAAAACAAATCAAGAACTATGGAGGCAAAACTACAAAGACTAACGGTTATATCAATGGTATTATTTGTTATAACTTCAATGGCATTAGTTTATTTAAGCAACCACTAATTTAAAAAGGGGGATAAAAGAAATGAATAGTCAATTAATTGTGCTGGCACCTATTGCAGGTGTTATTGCTTTATTATTTGCCTATTTTCTTTCAAATAAAATAGGTAAACAGGATGAAGGTAATGACAGAATGAAGGAGATTGCAAGTTACATACACGAAGGGGCTATGGCATTTTTAACAAGGGAGTATAAAACTTTAGCAATATTTATTACTGTAGTATTTATAGTTCTTGCAATATTTATTAACTGGAAAACTGGTATATGTTTCTTATTTGGGGCATTATTTTCAATTTTAGCAGGTTTCTTTGGAATGCAGGTTGCAACTAAGGCTAATGTTAGAACTGCACAGGCTGCAACCAAAGGACAAAATAAGGCACTTGAGATAGCCTTCTCAGGTGGTGCAGTTATGGGTATGTCAGTTGTAGGATTAGGACTTTTAGGACTTGGGGTTTTATATTTAACATTTAAAGATTCAAATATTGTAACAGGTTTTGGACTTGGTGCAAGCTCAATTGCACTATTTGCCCGTGTTGGTGGTGGAATTTATACAAAGGCAGCAGACGTTGGTGCAGACCTTGTTGGTAAGGTTGAGGCAGGAATTCCAGAGGATGACCCAAGAAATCCAGCAGTTATAGCAGATAATGTAGGGGATAATGTTGGCGATGTTGCTGGTATGGGTGCTGACCTTTTTGAATCCTATGTAGGTGCGATTATTTCAGCACTTACACTTGGTGCAGTACTATTTAAAAATGGTGAAGGTATAATATTCCCAATGGTTCTTGCTGCAATAGGAATTATTTCTTCTATAATTGGCTCTCTATTTGTAAAGGGAGATGAAAATTCAAATCCACAAAAGGCACTTAAAAATGGTACTTATGTAAGCAGTTTATTGATTATAATTGCTTCATTTATTTTAAGTAAAACTGTATTTGGAAATTATAAGGCCTTTTGGGCAATTACAGCAGGACTAGTAGTTGGAGTTATAATAGGACAATTAACAGAGATGTATACATCAGCAGATTATACCCACGTAAAAAAGATAGCAAAGCAGTCAGAAACAGGACCTGCAACAAACATTATATCTGGTCTTTCAGTTGGAATGTACTCAACTGTTCTACCAATTGTATTTATTGCAGTTGCTGTTCTTCTTTCCTTCTTTATTATGGGAGGATACAAAAATGCTTCAATGGGACTATATGGGATTGCTCTTGCAGCACTTGGAATGCTATCAACTACAGGTATGACAGTTGCAGTAGATGCCTATGGACCAATTGCAGATAATGCAGGTGGAATAGCTGAAATGGCAGGACTTCCAAAGGATGTAAGAAAGGTTACAGATAAGCTTGATTCAGTTGGAAATACTACCGCAGCAATAGGAAAGGGATTTGCTATAGGTTCAGCAGCACTTACTGCACTTGCACTATTCGCATCCTATTCACAGGCTGTTGGTATTGAAAAAATAGATATACTTAATCCAATAACATTAGTTGGAGTACTAATAGGTGGAGTTTTACCTTATTTCTTTGGAGCTCTTTCAATGGAGGCTGTTGGTAAAGCTGCAAACCATATGATTGAGGAAGTAAGAAGACAATTTAGGGAAATTCCAGGTTTAATGGAGGGAAAAGCAACTCCAGATTATAGAACCTGTGTTGATATTTCAACTCAAGCAGCACTTAAGGAAATGGTTCTTCCTGGTGTACTTGCAGTAGTAGTTCCAATATTAGTTGGAATACTACTTGGTGCTGAAGCATTAGGAGGACTTATAGCTGGTGCGGTTGTATCTGGTGTTCTTGTTGCTATTCTAATGGCAAACGCAGGTGGTGCTTGGGATAACGCAAAGAAGTACATTGAAACAGGAGAACATGGTGGAAAGGGAAGCTTTGCCCACAAGGCAGCGGTTGTTGGAGATACTGTTGGGGATCCATTTAAGGATACAGCAGGACCTTCAATGAACATATTGATTAAACTTATGACAATCGTTTCTCTCGTTTTTGCACCACTATTTGTGAAATATGGTGGAATGTTAATTAAAATGTTGAAATAAAAATATTTCCGGGGAAATATAAAGGCACGAATGATACACTTTGTATCCTTTGTGCCTTTATTTTTAATATAGTAGCTGTTATGTTATAGTAGCATAGATAAAATTGTTGATGTATAATAATTATAATATGTGAAAAAAATAGTAAAAGATGAAATACTTAAGGAGTTGGTGCTTTGGAAAAAGAAAAGCTACTTAAGATTGAGGGTGAGTATATTGTAATGACCTTTGAAATGGTGTTTAAAAGGTATAAAAATATGATTTATAAAGTTTGCAATAGGTGGAAGGGAACTGCAGAATATAATGACTTATTTCAGGTTGCTTCAATTGGACTTTATAAAGCCTTCAATAGTTATGATTTAACAAAAAACATAGAATTTTCTACAGTTGCCTTTACCTACATTAAAAATGAAATAAGAACTTTTTATAGGGAGGCAAGAAGACATTTTGGATATCTTTCTTTAAATGAACCAAGCTATGATGAGGGTAATATGCAATTTATAGATTCAATAAAGGATGATAGCTTTGAGGAAAACATATTAGAGGAGATATCAAAGGAGCAGGATTTATCACGTATATACACTGCGATGAGGCATCTTACAGAGAGACAAAAGAGTATTTTTACAAAGTATTATATAGAGGGAAAAACAATGCAGGAGATAGCAGACCATTTTGGCTTTCACGTAAGTTATGTTGGCAAGGTAATTAAGAATTCACTCAAAAAGATAAAGGACAATTTAGAGTAGGTTATACATATAAACTAAATCAAATGAAAAAAATAAGAAGGAGAGGTTATTATGAATAGGGAGATGGCACTTAAAGAAATTACAAGTAGGGTATCTAATAAAAATCTTATAAATCATATGATAGCAGTTGAAGCTATAATGGGAGGTTTGGCAGAAAAGTTAGGAGAGGATAAGGAAAGATGGATGCTTTGTGGACTTTTGCACGATATTGATTATGAGGAGACAATGGATGCACCTGAGAAACATAGTATATTAGGGGCAAAAATTTTAGAAGAATTAGCTATTGATGAAGATATTATATATGCCGTAAAGGTGCACAATGAAATACACGGCTTCGAAAGAAAGAGTAGAATGGATAAGGCACTTTGGGCAGCAGATCCTTTAAGTGGACTTATAACCGCCTGTGCACTTGTTATGCCAGATAAAAAATTAGAAAATGTAACTGTAGATTCGGTTATAAAGAAAATGAAGAAGAAGGATTTTGCAAAGGGAGCAAATAGAGAACAGATTAAATCAATAGAGGAAATAGGTTTAACATTAGAGGAGTTTATAGAAATAGGACTTGAATCAATGAAAAAAATAGCACAAGAAATAGGATTATAAGAGGTGATGGTATGAGTCTAATTAAAGAAAAAATTCTTGCCTTTATGAGGGAAGAGGCATATAAACCAATGACAGCAGAGGAGCTTGCTCTTATATTTGATATTGATAAATCAGAGTGGCAGAAATTCTATAAGATATTAGATGATATGGAGCAGGATGGACAGATAATTAAAACAAGAAAAGAAAGATACGGTATTCCTGAAAGAATGAATCTTGTTGTAGGAAGGCTTCAGGGACATAGTAAAGGCTATGGTTTTGTGATTCCAGATAAAGAGGGAGAACCTGATATATTCATACCTGCAGAGGGAATAAATGGTGCAATGCACAACGATAGAGTTATAGCAAGAATAACAAGAGCTGCAATTAAGGATAAAAGGGTTGAGGGTGAAATAATAAGAATTCTTGAGAGGGCAAATAAGAGGATTGTTGGAAGGTTTGAAAAGAGTCAAAACTTTGGCTTTGTAGTTCCAGATGATAAGAGGATATATCAGGATATATTTATCTCAAAATCAAATATGGGAAAGGCAAAGGATGGACAAAAGGTTGTAGTTGAGGTTACAAAGTGGCCAGAGAAGAGAAGAAATCCAGAAGGAAAGATTGTTGAGGTACTTGGAAGTATAAATACCCCCGGTGTTGATATTTTATCTGTTATTAAAAAATACAACCTTCCTGAGGAATTTCCACAGGAAGTTGAGGAATATGCAAATGCAATACCAGATGAAATACCAGAGGCCGAAATTAAAAAACGTAGAGATTTAAGAGATAAAAGGATAGTTACAATAGATGGAGAAGATGCAAAGGACTTAGATGATGCTGTATCTATTGAAAAACTTCCTGATGGGAAATATAAATTAGGAGTGCATATAGCTGATGTAACCTACTATGTTAAGGAACGTTCTCCACTTGATAAGGAGGCATTTAAGAGAGGTACGAGCGTATATCTTGTGGATAGAGTTATTCCAATGCTACCAAAGAAGCTTTCAAATGGACTTTGTAGTTTAAATCCTAAGGTGGATAGATTAACCTTGAGCTGTGAAATGGTTATAGATGAAAATGGAAAGGTGGTAAGCCACGAAATATTTGAAAGTGTTATAAAAACAAGCGAGAGAATGACATATACTGATGTTACTAAAATATTAAGAGATAAAGATCCAGAACTTATGAAAAGATATGATTACTTACTTGAAGATTTCAAACTTATGGAGGAACTCTGCTTGATTCTTTACAAAAAGAGAATGCAACGTGGTGCACTTGACTTTGATTTTGAGGAATGTAAGATTATTCTTGATGAAAAGGGTAAGCCAATTGAAATAAAACCTTATGAGAGAGAAATAGCAAATAGGATAATTGAGGAATTTATGCTTGTATGTAATGAAACAATTGCAGAGCATATGTATTGGGTTGGTGTGCCCTTTGTATATAGAATTCACGAAGACCCAGATGAAGAAAAGCTTCAAAACTTCAGTGAATTTATACACAACCTTGGATATATCTTAAGAGTTACAAGGGAAGTACATCCAAAGGTACTACAGGATATATTAGAGCAGGTAAAGGGTAAGGATGAAGAAGTTGTAGTAAGTACGCTTCTTTTAAGATCCCTAAAGCAGGCAAGGTATTCACCAGAATGTACTGGACACTTTGGGCTTGCAGCAAAATACTATTGCCACTTTACATCACCAATAAGAAGATATCCAGACCTTATAATTCACAGAATAATTAAGGAACACCTAAAGGGAAAGATAGACCAAAAGAGAGAACAAAAACTAAAGAAGCTTGTAGAAGAGGCCTCAAAGCAATCAAGTGATATGGAAAGAGTAGCACAGGAGGCAGAAAGGGAGACCGATGATATTAAAAAGGTTGAGTATATGATGGAGAGAATAGGAGAAGTATATCCTGGTATAATTTCATCTGTAACATCCTTTGGTATGTTTGTTGAACTTGAAAATACAATAGAAGGTTTAATACACATAAGCAACTTAACAGATGATTACTATATCTATGACGACAAACATCACTGCCTAATTGGAGAGAGAACAAAGAAGAGATATAGATTAGGTGATAAAGTTGTTATAAAGGTTGTAAAGGCAGACTTAGAGACAAGGACAATAGATTTTGTAATAGCAGATGAATATGAGGAAGAATAGTTTTATTTAAAAAGCAGGTATTTTAATGAATACCTGCTTTTATTAATATACAAAAAATATTATAAAAATACTTGCATAATAATTAAACAAAATGTATAATTATAAACATAAATTGAATATAAATTCGGAGGTGAAGGGATGGAAAAGGTTGTATTAGCCTATTCTGGAGGATTAGATACCTCAATAATCATTCCATATCTTAAGGAAAATTTTGATTTAGAGATAGTAGCAGTATATGTTGATGTTGGACAAGGTGAGGATACTGACTACATAAGACAAAAAGCCTTAAAATCAGGAGCAATTAAGGTTTATATAGAGGATGCAAGGCGTGAGTTTGCCTATGAATATTTATCAAGGGCAATAAAAGCAAGGGCAATGTATGAGGGAAAGTATCTTTTGGGAACATCCTTTGCAAGACCACTTATAACTAAAAAGCTTGTAGAGATAGCTGAAAAGGAAGGTGCAAAATATATTGCCCACGGATGTACAGGAAAGGGCAACGACCAAGTAAGATTTGAGGTCTCAATATTTGCATTAAATCCTAATATAAAGGTTATTGCACCTTGGAGAATTTGGGATATAAGGTCCAGAGAGGATGCAATAGACTATGCTAATGAAAAGGGAATTGAAGTACCTGTAACAAAGGAAAAGATTTATTCAGTTGATAAAAATCTATGGCACGTCAGCCACGAAGGTGGGGATTTAGAGGATATACAAAATCCGCACAATCCATCTATGTATGATATAGTAACACCTTTGGAGATGGCAAAGGATGAACCAGATTTTATTGAGGTTGTTTTTGAGAAGGGAGAAGTAAAATCAGTAGATGGAATTTTTGATTTAGTTGAGATAATTGAATATTTAAACAAGATTGGTGGAGAGCACGGAATTGGAATTGTTGATATATTAGAAAATAGACTTGTTGGAATGAAATCAAGAGGTGTGTATGAGACACCAGCAGGAACAATACTATATGCAGCCCATAGAGAACTTGAATATGCAGTTCTTGATAAGGAAACTTTACATTATAAAGAGGTGTTAGTGCATAAATATGCAGAGGTTGTATATAACGGACTTTGGTTTACAACAATAAGAGAAGCACTTGATGCCTTTATAGATAAAACTCAGGAGAATGTAACAGGAAAAGTAAAGCTTAAGTTATATAAAGGAAATGTTATTCCATACGGTGTGTTTACTGAAAATGCACTATATGATAAGGAGATTTCATCCTTTGGATTTAGCGAGCTTTATAATCACAAGGATGCAGAAGGATTTATAAAGCTCTATGGACTTCCTGTAAAAATAAAATCATTAAAACAAAAGTATAAAGAGGAAGTGAAGGTATGAAGCTTTGGGGAGGACGATTTAATAAAGATACAAATGAGTTAATGAAGAGGTTCAATAATTCCTTCTATGTAGATAAAAGATTATATAAGCAGGACATAAGAGGGAGTATTGCCCACGTCAAAATGCTTGGAAGGGTAAACATATTAAGAAAAGATGAAGTAGATAAAATTATAAATGGTCTTGAAGAAATAATGATGGAAATAGAAGATGGCAGATTAAAGCTTGAGGGTGATTTTGAGGACATTCATTCCTTTGTAGAGTCAAAGCTTTTGCAAAGGATAGGAGAGGTTGCAAAAAAGCTTCATACATCAAGAAGTAGAAATGATCAGGTTGCGGTTGATATGAAGATGTTTGTTAAAGATGAGATTTCAGCTCTAATTTCAAAAATTGATGTTCTGATTGAGTGTTTAAAAAAGAAGGGTAAAGAAAATGAGTATCTAATGCCTGGATTTACACATCTTCAACCTGCACAGGTTATAACCTTTAGATATCATCTTATGGCGTATGTTGAAATGCTGAAAAGGGATAAAAAAAGGCTTTTGAATGCAATTTCCCTCTTAGATGAAAGTCCCCTTGGAAGTTGTGCCCTTGCTGGGACAACAAATGACATAGACAGGGACTTTACATCAAAGGAGCTTGGTTTTAGGTGTCCTACTAAAAATTATCTTGACAGTGTAAGTGATAGGGATTATCTTATTGAAATTTTGTCAGCCTTTTCAATAATTATGATGCATTTGAGCAGGTTATCGGAGGAGCTTATAATTTGGTGCACACCTCAGTTTAGGTTTGTTACTTTAAGTGATGAATACTCAACAGGGAGTAGTCTAATGCCACAAAAGAAAAACCCAGATTCTCTTGAGCTTATAAGAGGGAAAATAGGAAGGGTATATGGAAGCTTAATTAATATTCTTACTATCCTAAAAGCACTCCCTCTTGCCTACAACAAGGATATGCAGGAGGACAAGGAATGTTTCTTTGATGCATTAGATACAGTAAATATCTGTATTGAGGTTATGATTGGGGTTGTTGAGACAATGAAGGTTAATAAAGAGGAGATGTTAAAATCTATAGATAAAGGTTATATAAATGCAACTGAGGTTGCGGATTATCTTGTGAAAAAGGGTGTTCCCTTTAGAGATGCCCACGAGATTGTAGGTAGAATTGTACTCTATTGTGAAGAAAAGGGCAGGGCTATAGAAAAATTAGATTTAGATGAACTTAAGAGTTTTTCAGAGAAAATAGAGGAAGACATTTATGAATACATTGATTATTCAAACATTCTTAAAAAAGGAAATAAAAAATATATTTTGATGGAGGTAGAATAGTATGAAAAAGATTATGTCAATTTTAATGTGTTTAATTTTAATGATTTCAACAGTTAGCTGTGGTAAAAATGCAAAAGAAGATGAACTTAGTAAAATTAAAAAGGCAGGGAAGATTGTTTTAGGAACAAGTGCAGATTATCCACCCTATGAATTCCATAAGGTTATAAACGGTAAGGACGAGATAGTAGGTTTTGATATTGATATTGCAAAGAAGATTGCAGAGGATTTAGGTGTTGAACTTGAAATAAAGGATATGAAGTTTGAGGGATTACTTGCTGCACTTCAGGCAGGAAAGATAGACTTTATTGTATCTGGTATGACTCCAACATAGGAGAGAAAAAAGAGTGTTGACTTTTCAGATGTTTATTACTATGCTGTTCAAACTGTAGTTATCCGCACAGAGGATAAAGAAAAGTATAAGACTTTAGAGGACTTAAAGGGTGCAAGGGTAGGAGTGCAAAAAGGCTCAATTCAAGAAGGACTTGCTCAAAAGTATATGGCAAACTCTGAAATTAAAGCACTTGGTAAAATTTCAGACATAATATTAAGTCTAAAGGATAAAAAGATTGATGCAGCAATAATTGAACAACCAGTAGCACAGGCAAATGTAAACAAAAATACTGATTTAGCAATATCAGAAATAAAGCTTCCAAATGAAGATGCAGGTTCTGCAATTGCTGTAAGAAAAAATTCAGGTGCTCTTTTAGATGAGATAAATAAGACTTTAAAGAAGCTTATGGATGAAAAGAAGATAGATGAATTTGTAATAAAGGCAAATGAGCTTGTGGATTAATAAGGAGGTAGACAAGTGAACTTTGATTTTTTACCTAAATACTATAATTTTTTTATACAGGGAACAAAATTTACAGTTCTTATAGCATTTTTTTCAGTTATTTTAGGTATAATCTTTGGAACAGTATTATCATTAATGAGAATTTCAAACAATAAGATTTTAAAGGCAGTATCAACTGTATATATTGAGTTTATGAGGGGTACGCCCCTCCTTGTTCAACTTTTTATTATCTACTATGGACTTGATTTTTCAAGATTGATAGGAGGAGAATTTGGAGATATTGCTTCGGGTATTGCTACACTTTCCTTAAATAGTGCTGCCTATGTAGCAGAAATTATAAGGTCTGGCATTCAATCAGTTGATAAGGGGCAGATGGAGGCAGCAAGAAGCCTTGGAATGACCTATAGAATGGCTATGAGATATGTAATATATCCTCAGGCATTTAAAAATATACTTCCTGCCCTTGTAAATGAGTTTATTGTAGTTATAAAAGAATCATCAATTGTTTCAATTATTGGTATACACGAACTTATGTACAACGCGGATACTGTACGTGGTGTAACATTTAGACCCTTTGAACCACTTATTATTGCAGCACTTATTTATTTTATTCTTACTTTTACGTTATCAAAACTATTAGGTAAATTAGAAGGGAGATTGAAGCTGAGTGATTGAGGTTAAGAAGTTAAATAAGAGGTTTAAGAATTTGCACGTTCTTAAGGATGTTGATTTAAAGGTTGAAAAGGGTGAAGTGGTTGTAATGATTGGTCCAAGTGGTTCGGGTAAAAGTACACTTCTAAGGTGTTTAACCTTTTAGAGGTACCAGACAGTGGAGATGTTATATTTGAAGGAATGAGGATAAATGATAAAAATGTTGACATCAATAAGATAAGACAAAAGATGGGGATGGTATTTCAAAGCTTTAATTTGTTCCCTAATATGAATGTTTTTCAAAACATTACAATATCACCTATAAAATTAAGGAATAAATCTGTTGAAGAGGCCAATAAGATTGCATTGGACCTTTTAAGAAGAATAGGACTTCAAGATAAGGCAGATTATTATCCATCAAAGCTCTCTGGTGGACAAAAGCAGAGGGTAGCAATAGCAAGGGCACTTGCTATGGAACCAGATGTAATGCTCTTTGATGAACCAACATCAGCCCTTGACCCTGAGATGGTAAAGGAAGTTTTAAGTGTAATGAAGGAACTTGCATATGATGGTATGACTATGGTTATCGTAACCCACGAAATGAATTTTGCAAAGGAAGTTGGAGATAGGATAATATTTATGGATGGTGGAACAATTGTTGAGGAAGGCACACCAGATGATATATTTACACAGCCAAAAAGCGATAGATTAAAAGAATTTCTAAGCCATTTCTAATATAGGTTCCGTTTAGGCTATTATTTTGCCAAGCGGAACTTTTATCAATTGTAAGGAAACTTTACTTTTTTAGAAATATATGATATATTGACATTAAAGAGATAATATTATATATTAATAAATACACGAGTTATGATGGTGGTTAATATGAAGGGTGAAAATAAGACTTTAGCAGAGAATAGAAAAGCAAGACACGATTATTTCATTGAAGAAACCTATGAAGCAGGGATTGAATTAGTTGGAACAGAAGTTAAGTCTGTAAAGCTTGGTAAAGCTAATCTTAAGGATAGCTATGCAGAGGTTAAAAATGGAGAGATATTTGTCTATAATCTCCATATAAGTCCTTATGAAAAGGGTAATATATTTAATAAAGATCCTCTAAGACCAAGAAAACTTCTTATGCACAAAAGTGAGATAAGAAGGCTTGCAGGTCTTGTTTCACAAAAGGGCTATACACTAATTCCACTATCATTATATCAAACAAGGGGATTAGTAAAGATGCAGCTTGCTCTTGCAAAGGGTAAGAAGCTGTATGATAAAAGAGAAGATATAGCTAAAAAGGATGCAATGAGGGAAATTGAAAAACATTTTAAAGAAAAATACCGCTACTAACACGGGGGCGTTTTGGCTTTCGACGGGGGAGGTAGTGGTTCAGGAAGCGAGCCGAGGCTCCTGGTACCTCGTTAAAAAACTGGGATTAAAAATAAACGCAAACGATAATTTAGCTTTAGCTGCCTAATAACAGGTAGCCGTCCTACTCGGGAGGCCCACGGCCTGAGATAGGGCGTCGACTAGTGGGGAACGGGCCTATCTAAGCTTTGCGATAGGTCGGCATCTATGAAGCTACTGAAGTCTGAATCCTGTCAGTGGGAGTCAGATGGAGGGAATGTAAAAACACTGACTGCGCTCGGAGATGCCTGGATGGCTACTCCTTCGGACAGGGGTTCGATTCCCCTCGCCTCCACCATATTTGAACGATTCATTGATACAATAGATAGAAGCCTTGAGAAATCAGGGCTTCTTTGCTTTTTTGATGCAAACATATCACATATATAGTTTGCCATATAAAAATTTTTAGATAATAAAGTTCCAACACCAGCGGGCAAAAAAGTATGGCATCAAAGCACAGTATTAAGTATTCTTCAAAATGAAAAATATAAAGGAGATGCGCAGTGCTTCAAAAGAAGTTTACAGTAGACTTTCTTACAAAGAAGATAAAGAGAAACGAAGGGGAAGTTCCACAGTATTATGTAGAAAACAGCCACCCTGCAATTATCTCACCTGAAGTTTTTGATATGGTGCAGATGGAGATAAAAAATAGGAAAGGTGCAAAAGGGTATAAGACAGGAAGAAACTACTTTTCAGGAAAGATTATATGCAGTGATTGTGGAAGTTTTTACGGCAGAAAGGTTTGGCATTCGAATGATAAATATAGAAAAATAATTTATCAGTGCAATTCTAAGTATAAGAATGATAAAAAGTGCAAGACACCATTTATAAATGAAGAAGAACTAAAGAAGATATTTGTAGAGGTGTTTAATGGAGTTATAAATAATAAGGAAGAAATATTAAGAGGTTATGAGGAAGTTATAAAGGAAATTGTTAATAGTAAAGATTTAGATGAAAAAATAGATGAACTTGAAAATGAAGCAAAAGAAATTTTAGAAGAAATAAATAGGTGTATTCGTGATAATGCAACTAAAGCACAAGACCAAGAGGAATATATGACAAGATACAATGCTTTAGTTGAAAGGTATGAGAGTGTTAGAAACGAAATTGAAAGTATTGAAAATGAGAGGTTCGAAAGACTTGTTAAGAAGGATAAAATAGAGGAGTTTATGAAGGTTTTAAGGGATAGGGATGGGCTTGTTGATGAGTTTGATGGTGAGCTTTGGAATATGGTTATTGAGGCAGTTAAGGTTTATACAGGTGGGAAGATGGTGCTTGTGTTTAAGGATGGGATGGGGGAAAATAAAACGGTATAAAAATACAGACTAAATTTTTGAAAATTATGATAAAAACTATCAAAAGTGTTTACATTTTGTATTAAAGTAGTATAATAATGATTAAAATTATATGGTGGTGAGTTAAATGAAAAAATATACTTATGTTTTATTGAGTATAATAATTATATTAGTTTCAGTTCCTTTTGTGAAATATCAATTAAAAGAAACTTCTTATTTAAATGTCTGGATTATTGATAAAACAGTTCCTACAAATGATTTTCGAGAACATAAGGGATTTGTTTGGTTGCTAAATAATATGAAAATAAAAAACAAATTAACAATGAAATATTTTGATTACACAAAGGATTATTTTGGCTTTTATCCTAAAAAAGATGGATATGACATATTTGATATAAAAGCTAATAATCCTGATTTTATATATATAGCAGACACATATGGTGTTTATACTGATGATTTAAATAAGCAAAATATAGAAGGATCTAAATCTAATTTAATATATGGTGGATTAAATGAAGAGGAATTGTATAAAATAAAATCCTATCTAAATAATGGGAGAACTATTATTGCAGAGTTTAATACAATACAATATCCAACAAGTGAAAAGGTAAGAAACGAATTAGAAGGTATATTTGGATTTAAGTGGAGGGGGTGGATTGGTAGATATTTTACAGATTTATCAAAAGATGTTGAAGTACCAACTTGGGTTGTAAAGGCATACGAAGAACAATACAAAGCAAAATGGGAGTTTAAAGGTAATGGTTTTGTATATATATCTAAAAACAATGAGATTTTAGTATTAGATAAAAATGATTTTAAAAGTAAAAAAATGTATATAGATTTTAAAGATGAGTATGAAAATGAATATAATGTGGTTGATAAAGTTAATTATAATTATTGGTTTGAAGTAAATGAAGTAAATGGGGCAGAAGTTTTAGCAGATTTTAAAATTGATTTAAATGAAGAAGGTCTAAAAAAAATAAGTAAATATGGATTAAGAGAATCATTCCCAGCAGTATTAACAAAAAATACAGATGATTATAAGTCATATTATTTTGCAGGTGATTTTGTAGATATTAAAAATGTTCCGATTATATATCAGATGGTTGGCTATGATAAATTTATGAAATTAATTTCAAGAAATACAGATACTTCTCAGGGACCATTTTTTTGGAAGGTATATGTTCCGATGATGAAAAAAATAATTGCAGATGTTGAAAGTATGAAAAACAGTAATAAAAATGACGTATATAAAACAAATGGAGTGCAATTAGTTTCAAGAATAAAAGATAATAAGTTAGAAATATATAAAAATGGTTCTTGGAATGAATTTTTTATTAAGGGTGTAAATATGGGATTTGCTACTCCAGGAAAATGGTTTACACAAATGCCAGAAACAGAAATAGAATATTTAAAATGGTTTGATTTAATAGGGAAAATGAATGCTAATACAATACGTGTTTATACTCTTATTCATCCATCCTTTTATAAAGCTCTAAAAACATATAATGAGCTTCACCCTGATAATCCATTATATTTGATTCAGGAAATTTGGCCTGATGAAAATCCTAAAGACCATAATTATCTTGATAAAGAGAATTTGGAAAGTTTTATAAAGGAAATCGAATATGTGATAGATGCAGTACATGGTAATGTAAAAATACCTGAAAGAAGGGGTAAATCTTATGGGGATTATAAAGCTGATGTTTCAAAGTGGACAATAGCATATCTTGTTGGAAGAGAACTAGAGCCTGAAGAAGTAAAAAGTACAAATGAAAAAAATAAAGGGTATAGATATACAGGTAATTATGTATCATCAATAAGCGGTGAAGCAACAGAAGCATGGCTTGCAAGAAGTTGTGATTATGTTGTGAAGTATGAAGATTCTAAATATAAAATGCAACATCCTGTTGCAATAGTAAGTTGGCCAACTTTAGACCCAATTGTTCATAGATCTGAATTTAATGAATGGGGTAAAAAGGAAATAGAATATAACGATAGTGTAGTTGTAGATATTAACAAATTTGATTTAGGAAACGAAAATTTAGCTGGATTTTTTGGAGCATATCATATATATCCAAATTATCCTGACTTTATGAACAATGAAGAACAATATAAAGAATACAAAGATGAAAAAGGAAGATTAATGTATGGTGGATATTTAAAAGAATTTATTGCACAGCATAAAAAATTTCCAGCATTAGTTGCTGAATTTGGTTTAGCAACTGGGATGGGAAATGCTCATTCAAATCCAGATGGTCTTAATCATGGTGGAGTAGATGAAGTTATGCAAGGTGAAGGAATCGTAAGAATGATGTCAGCTATAAAAAAAGAAGGATATATGGGAGGTATAATATTCGAGTGGATGGATGAATGGGCTAAAAAAACTTGGATAACTGAACCCTTTATGATTCCATATGAAAGACACGTTTTATGGCACAATGTTATAGACCCTGAACAAAATTATGGAATACTTTCATATGAAAGTGTAAAGCCTGAAAAACCAGATATGATTTTAGAAGATGATGGAATAATTAAGAAGATTGAAATTTCAAGTGATATTTCATATTTGTATTTAGATATTGAATATGATAAAACTATTGATTTGAAAGATAAGGAAATAATCATAGGAATTGATACTTATGATAGAGAAAGAGGAGATTTTAAATATAATCCTGATATAAATATTAATGCGCCATCTGGGATGGAATTTGTTTTAAAAATAAACAGTGAATATGCAAAAATCTTAGCACATCCAGATTATAATATTGGAGATATGAAATTTTCATCTAAAAAAACTAATTCTGGTATATATAAAGAAATAAGACCTCTTATTAATAAATCTAGAGTTACAATGGATGGAAAACGTATTTTAGAGTTAAGACAAGATGGTAGTACATTAAAAAAAGGGGATTTTTCTGATTCAAGTAATGGTTATTATATTGATAGTAAAATACATGTTAGAATTCCTTGGGGAAGATTAAACGTAACTGACCCATCTAGTCATAAAGTTTTAGATGATAAAGGATTATTTACAACTTATCCAGGAAGAGATGTACTCCAAGTTGCTACAACAGATGGATTTGTTATAAGTGGGATTGTATTGTCTAATGGAAAAGTAGAAGATGTATTTCCAGGGGAAAAATCAATAGAACAAAAGATTTATAAGTGGAATGGTTGGGAGGAGCCAATTTATAGAGAAAGACTGAAAAAAAGCTATGAAATTATAAAGACATATTTTAAAGGATTGAGGTATTAATAATATGGCTTTTTATCAATTGTTGGGGCGGGTATTCGATTAGAATGCCTGCCCTTTTAGGTTTTTCAAAAATGAAGGAAAATAAATTTTAATATAGAAATTTAATATATAGATTAATACTTTTTGAAAGCAATCTATACAACGGTTTTAGAGAATATAGTTCCTTATATGGCTATTTTATATATAATAGGGTTTATAGTTATTTTGATATTTAGTGTATGAACTTTGCTTAAGGCATTACGATTAATATTTGGAAATGTATTCACACAATCGGTAGATTTTGGTGGTTTTCTAGTGGCAAGAGTTAAACAAGCCATACAGAATTGTGTGAAAAATCGATAGAGATACTTCCCATATTTATTACAGGACCTATTTTAAAATAATTCAAAAAAATATTTATTTGAAAAAAGCAGGAAAATAGAATTATATGTAGAAATAAGTAACATAAACACTATCGAGAGGAGGAAATACAAACAAAAAAATTGTAAAGGGATTTTGAATTATGTCATATCAATTATAGGAGGGAGAATTGAAGATGAATAAAAGCCAAATCTTATTTATAACAAGTTTAATTTTTGGAATTCTTGTAATTATTTTTGCTTTAACAAATGCAGGTCCAGTTCCTGTTAAATTATTTTTTTATACTTTTGAATCATCTCAAGCACTAATTATATTTATTTCAGTTCTAATTGGTGCAATTATTACTTTATCATTAGGTATTAGAAAATATCTAAGTATAAATAAATCAGAAAAGCAACTTTTAAAAGAAAATGAAAATTTAAAAATTGAAATTGAACGGCTATTAGATGAAATTAAAGAGTTAAAATCTTTTGAAACAACGGAAAACAATGATGAAAATAATGGAAATGAAATTTAAAATGCAAATCAAGAAAATGATATAGATATAAAATACAAAGGATTTGTGAGTTTTTTATATTATCTTTAATGGGATTTTATAAATTAAATAAAAACCGTTTTTTAAAAATGGAATTCTTAGCTGAAAAAGTTTTTTCTTCTTATATAGAAGCTTCTGCGAAAGGAATTAGTTATGGACATTTTGTTTGGGACGAAATGTATCAAGCTATATTAGAAAATGACCAAGAGTATTTTAAAAATAACATGGAAGAAATTAAATCATTATTTCCTTGAAATCAAAGAGAGAAACTATATAAAGCAGCTCTTTTACATGATATCGGTAAAATAGGTACATATGAACATGTTTTAAATAAGATTGGGAAATTAACAAATAAAGAATTTTCATTAATAAAAAAACATAAAGTAAAAATATAAAATTTAATATTTGGCTACATTTAGTGAAAAGGATGAGTTAAAATGATACCATTAAGAGATATAAACCCAAGCAGAAAAAAACCTTATATTACTGTTTTTTTAATATTTATTAATATTGTTGTATTTATTTTTGAAACTATTTTACCAAGAAATTTAACTGAAATTGTTATTAAATATTATGGTTTTATACCGGAGGAATTAACAAAATCTATAGTATATGTGGCTTTTACTAATGCTGGAATTAATATCATTACAATATTTACAAGTATGTTTTTACATGGAAGTTTAACACATTTAATTAGTAACATGTGGGCACTCTGGTTATTTGGTGATAATGTTGAAGATAGACTTGGGCATTTTAAATTTTTAATTATATATTTATTAAGTGGCTTTATAGCTGCAATTACACATTATATATTTAACATTAATTCTCCTGTGGTAACTATAGGAGCTTCTGGGGCAATTTCAGGGGTAATGGGAATTTATTTTATATTATACCCATTTGCAAAAATAAGAACAGTTTTTTTAGTTCTGTGGTTACCATTTTTTATTAATATACCTGCTTTTATATTTATAGGAGTATGGTTTATTTCACAAATATCAAATGGTCTATTGACATTATTAGGACCAGTTTATGGTTTTGGTATTGCTTGGTGGGCACATATTGGGGGATTTTTATTTGGTATTTATATTGGCAAAAAGTATAAAAGGAAAATGTATTATATATATTATTAATGATTTAAGGTCTTTATTAAAGCTTAAGATCTGGTGTTTGGTTAAAAAGCTGTCATTTTTGGCGTAGGCAAACATCAGGTGATGTAAAAACAGATATTGCTAATATTAAGGAATTTTTAAAAATATTCTACTGTGACCTCCTTTCCAAGGCATTTTAAATATCCAGCCATAGTATCAACAAGCTTTAATTTTAATCCTAAATCGAGAGGAAATTCAGGATTTTGATGGGCAGGATTAATGGCTCTTCCAACAAAAAAATGTATATTAGTAGCCTCTTCTATCAGCATTTTAGATAGCCTTGAAGCACCATCATATTTATTAAGATTAAACAAATTTGTTAAAGTATCCTTAGATGAAATATACTTTTTTACATATTCCACAGCTGTGCTCATTGTTAGTACCCCTTCGCAGGCTAAATCTATACCATCAATTTCTGCTGTAGGAGGAATTGAAGGATTAATGTAGTTTAAATTAACCTTTAGCTCTTTGTTCAAAACCCTACAGACTATCTGAGATGTAGTACCTCCGCATACAACCTTTTTCCCAACGCTATTTATAAACTTTTTAATAACATATTCATCAAGCTCCTTATCAACAGGAGGCCCTATTAATACGTTAACGTTTTGAGGCTTTCTAATTCTTACAACAACAACTGTTGTATCATCTCCAGGTTTTTGCCCATAAAGATTATCACAGACGTTAACTAACAACCTTGCAAAGTTTTTAGCAGGTAGTTCCTTTTTATATGTTCTTTCTGTATAATCTTTAATATTTTCCCACTGCCATCCCAAGTTCAGTGTCTGCCCTATTCCTGCATGGACTGCTCCATCGCTCATCATAATAAATGTATCATCTAAATCTACTTTAAATGTTGCCTCATATATTTTTTTATCATATATACTTCTATTATTTTTAAGAAGAGGTGCATACTTCCCATTTTTTAGACTTATAATTGAGGGATTGTCAAACTCTACAATATACCCTTCACCACTGCTGTAAATTTCAAGTATAGAAAAGGTAGAATAGGCAATACCTCTTTCTTTGCATACAGGAAGAGTTTTTGCTATGGTTTCTACTGCTTCATCTATGCTTGAGCCTTTAGAGAGCATAGTTCCTATTATCTTGCTAGTCATAGTTGCAAGTATATTAGCCTTAACTCCACTTCCAAGACCATCTGCAAGAACCACAATAACAGAATCTTTACTTCTTATGATTTCAACTTTATCTCCGCAGAGTTCCTCATTAAATTTGTTAATACTCTCATAATCTGCATCTATAAAAAAGTTCATTCGCTTTCACCCATCTTTGTTACTATTGTATCTTTTAGTTTAGTTAACGCTACTTTTGTCTCTGCTGTAGTCTCTCCAAGGAGACTTGCTATTTCTTGGGCAACTCTCATTTGTTTTTCAATAACTCTTTGTGCAATTTCAACAGTTTCTCTTCTAACTTTATTTAATTGCTCCTGATTTTTTTCTTCTTTTGTTATATCTTTCATTATTATTATAATTGCTTCATGGTCCTTTGCATGTATTACAGACTGTTCCACAGTGACATCAAATTTTTCATAATAAACCTTTTTATTTAAAATGTCCTTTCCAGTGTCCATTACAATTACAAAATCAGGGCAATCAAAAAATTCAAACACATTTTTGCCAGCCAAATTTATATTTTCAATATTAAAAATCTTGTATACTGAATTATTAGCTTCCTGGATATAAAGCTCACTATTTAAAGCGAGTATTGCATTAGGAGAGGAGTTAATAATTATATTTGATAACGATTCAGCTTTTTCTTTCATATAAGGCAGACACATATTAAGCTCTGCCTTATTATTATAAACTGCAATTGCCTTTTCCCTACAACTTGAATATCCGCAGGCACCGCAATTAAGCTCATCTTCCTTTTTAAACTTACCTATTTTTTTTAATATATAACTTATGGACTCATCATCAGGTATACTATTTTTTACTTCTCTATTACAAAAAAAACTTTGACAAATCAACATTAACTTTAATATCTTTCAAATCAATTATTGTATTTTTATTACTTACATAATTCAAAATATCATCATAGGCTTCAATAAAGCTTCTACTTGTATTGCATGGACCGTTAATGCATCCACCCCTGCAGCTGTTCATTTCAATAAAATATTCATTAATATTTCCTTTTACTATTGAATCAAGAGTTTCCATGCAATTCTCTAAACCATCTACGCTTAAAAATTTATAATTGCTTTGATTATCTAAAGTTTTTAATATACCGCCAACTATTGGATAATATCTTTCAATAAGAGGTTCATCATATTTAATGTTTTCATCTTGGAACTTATTCAAATCGATACATTCATTCTCAAACCATTTTTTTAGTTCATCGAAGGTAACAACACCATCGATTAAATAATCATTTTCTCCATCCTTGTATTCTTTTTTCTTAGAAAGGCAAGGCCCAATAAATACAACTTTTATATTTTCCCCGTAGGTATGTTTTAACATCTTTGCATGGGCAATCATAGGGGATACTACAGGGGCGAGAAATTGTATAGCCGCAGGATAATATTTTTCAACAAGGGATACAACAACTGGGCAAGCCGTTGATATAATATTTTTCATTTCACATTTTTTAATAAGGTTTTCGTATTCCCTAGATACGGCATAAGCTCCTATCGCTGTTTCTTCAATATAAGAAAAACCAAGTTTTTTAATGGCAGAAAACAGAGCTTTTGCATTATGTGATTTAAATGCAGAGGGGAAGGAAGGTGCAATACTTGCATAAACACTATACTTTTTTTCTATAAATCCTTTTACTTTTTCTGTTTCATCTATAACACTTTTAGCATGCTGAGTACATACTTTAAGACAGTTTCCACAAAGTATGCAATTATCATCGATTATTTTAGCTTGGTTATTATTAAATGATATAGCTTTTATAGGACAACTTCTTATACACTTATAGCAGTTTTTGCAGTTTGATTTTTTAAATTCTATTATATTAATCATTGTTATTAACCTTCTTTAATATATATTCATCAAATTTTTCTTTTGCATTTTCAGTATTTATATCTCCAAAAATCTCGTCGTTAACCTTTATTGAAACACCTTTTGTACAATTACTAAGGCAAAATGATGCTTTAAGGTCAATCTTCTCTTCTAAATTTTTTTTCTTTATTATTTCTTGAAATATTTTTATAATTTGATATGAACCTTTAAGATGGCATGAACTTCCTACGCATATATGCACACTTATCATATTGACCCCTCCAAATTATAATTGTTAACATATTAACAATTATAATTGTAACAAATAATAAAATCGTGTTCAATATTACCTATCTTATTTTTATGAAGCTTTTTTATAAATATGATTTCTATACTCAATCGGAGTTATATTGCCAAGCCTTTTTTGATAGCGATGATGGTTGTAATAATCTATGTAATCGATTATAGCAACTTCGAGTTCCTCGTATGAATTAAACTTTTTTAGATAGTACATTTCTGTTTTTAACATTCCCCAAAAAGCCTCCATAGGCCCATTATCTATACAACATGATACTCTTGACATACTTTGGACCATACCTGCATCTTCAAGCTTCTTTTTAAATATTTTGTTAGTATATTGAAAACCTCTGTCACTATGGAAAATAGGTTTAGCATTAGGATATTGCTGATGAGCAATATCCTAATGTATTGAAAGATATATAGTTTCATTTTTTACTTGGCTTAATATAGCCTCCCTTCGATTTCCTTCAATTTTTTTAAGAAGTCTATCTCCATTTGTTTTTTACGAATTTTAGCTTCAATTAACTTATTTTTTGCTTTTAATTTTGGCTCTTTTTCAATTGTTGGGGTGGGTATTCGATTAGAATGTCTGGCTATTTTTATATTAGGATTAAAATTTTTCTTCACAAAATCTACACAAAACTCACATAAAATAATCACAACCTTAATTTACAATCAAAGTATAAGATAAGCCAATAAAATTTTTGAAAAAATAATTTTAAAAAAGGTGGTGGATTAAATGACAAAGATTAAGTCATTAGAGAAAAGAAGAAATATAAAAATTAGACTGTTTATACAAATATTCTTCTTTGCTGCTATTTTATTGACTGCGATAAATGAATATCTTTCTAAAAAGAATATAACAATACCATTTATTTCAAAAGCGTCATTACACGGATTGTGTCCATTCGGTGGAGTAGTATCAATATATAAGTTTGTAACAGAGGGAAGTTTTGTTCAAAAAATACATGAATCATCATTTGTTATGTTGGGAATAGTAGTATTTTTATCTATATTATTTGGACCTGTATTTTGTGGATGGGTATGTCCCTTAGGTTCAGTTCAAGAATGGATAGGAAAGCTTGGTAAAAAGATTTTTGGCAGAAGGTATAATACTTTTATACCTAATAAATTAGATAAAAAACTTAGATATTTAAGATACTTTACATTTGCTTGGATAGTATATGTTATAGGCAAAACAGGCAAATTATTATTTAATGACGTAGACCCATATTATGCACTGTTTAATTTTTGGACAGGAGAGGTTACAATACAAGCAATTGTTTTATTGATAGTAGTATTATTATCATCACTTTTAATAGAAAGACCTTGGTGTAAGTATTTATGTCCTTTAGGTGGATTTTTAGGGTTATTCAATTTTATAAGTATATTTAAAATTAGGAGAAACAAAACTACATGTATTTCTTGTAAGGTGTGTGATAAAGGTTGTCCTATGAATATTGTTGTTTCAGATAAAGATGTAATTAAAGACCATCAGTGTATTAGATGTTTAAAATGTACTTCTGAGGTTAATTGTCCAGTTGATAATACTGTATTTTTAAGTACAAAGGGTGGTGAAGTTAATGAAGATAAATAGTAAAATTATTGCAATAAGCATACTTATAATAATATTTGGGGGAGTTGGATTAGCAAAATTAACTGGAACGTGGAAAACAACCTCAACAAAGGTGCCAAGAAAGATTACCGAAGGTGAATTTGCAGGACAATTTAATCCAAATGATATAAAAGGTTCATATACATTTAAAGATGTTGTTCGTAATTTTAATATACCAGAAGAGGATTTAGCTGAAGCATTTTTGATAGATAAAAGCCAAATTGATACATTCAAGTGTAAAGATTTAGAGGCAAACTATTCAGATACACAAGGGAAGGATATAGGGACAGGTGCTGTTAGAGCCTTTGTGGCATTTTATAAAGGAATAGATATAGATTTAACTGAAGAGGCATATCTTCCAAAACAAGCTGTAGAAATAATATTAAAAAATGGTAAACCAACTAAGAAACAAATAGAATATATGAAGACACATAGTGTTGAAGTTGAAAAATAAATAAAAATTGTATTAAATACATTACTTAGGGATGCATCAAAATCACATTTAAAAGCTATTCAAAATAATCTTAAATAAAATAGAGTATGAAAATATCAAGTTAATAAAACAATTTAATATTTAATAGTTTATAACAGCAAAAAAATTTTTTGTATAAAAACACAACCTTTCTTGTAACAAAATCATTGTCTAAAGCCATATTGAACAACATATTGATACGATAAATAGAAGCCCTGAGAAATCAGGGCTTTTTGTTTTTAATCGTGGATATATTATATAACTTTAACTAATAATTATGGCTCTTTGTCAATTGTTGGGGCGGGTATTCGATTAGAATGGCTGTTCTTTTTGATTTTTTCAAAAAAATTGAAGGAAAATATAATTTTATGTAGTAGTAATATATTAAAGTTAGTAAAAATTAATGTAAACTAGATCGTTAATACCTATGTAGTATTTTTACAATCAACTGGAGAAGGAGAAGGAAGCAATGGCTATAGAAAGAGTTCGTGAATATTTTAAGAAATATAATAAAGATAAAGATATAATGAAACTCGATAAATCAAGTGCAACAGTTGAATTGGCTGCTCAGGCTTTATTTGAAATGAAATGATATCCGAAAAGAATATAATCGACACTAACAAATAAGTAAACATCGATATCAACGATTAAAGTATTGGGCACGCAAAAAAACTCCTTTCCTGGAAATTCTCTATAAATCATATTATACGACGGGGATAAAAGTGGATATAAAAAATAATAAGTTTTTGCAAATTAAGGTTTTTAGGGTTGGCATCTTATTTCAAGATTCGGTGATTCTTTAGATATGATAGCATTCATGTGGCTTATAAAAATTTAATTGATTTTTTGATTTTAGAGGCTTTATAATATGTATATAAACTTAAATAAGAGGGTGGTTTGTTTATGAAAGTAGGAAGAAATGATCTATGCCCATGTGGTAGTGGTAAAAAATATAAAAAGTGTTGTATAGATAAAATAAACCAAGAAGTGAGCTTTAATAATTTTAGAAATTTTCTTTTTGAATTATGGTCTTATGAAGAAGTAAAAGAAATGAGTAATGAAGAAATAATAGAAAAATTACAAAGCATAGGAATTATGTTTAATAAAGAAATATTTTTAAAAGATATAGAAAGATATTATTCTGCAGAGCAGATATCTGAAAAATGGTTTAATACATATAATGTGACAGCTAAAGGAAGAGATGAAGATTTTCCTTTTTATGCAGCTTGGGTATTATGGGAAAGGTTTGCTCCAGAAAATGTTTTATCCATGGAGCAAATGGCAGATTTGATTGAAGAAGGATATCAATATTTAGATGATAATAAATCAATTTTGGCATGCGATAAATGGTTAAAAGTTTGGGAAGGGATAAAATATAGAATAAGAACAGATTTTAACACTCTTGAATATTTGGATAAAGAGTATTGTGGAAGTTTTGACATAAGGGATTTTTGTCAAGAATTAGAGAGTGAGTTATATAATGCAGGAATTGATGAACCAAAATATTTTGAAATAAGAATCAAATATTGTAAAGAATTTTTACACTATTTTTGGAATGAAAATGAGGAATTAATTCATCAGATGAGGAGAGCGATAATTGAGTCTTTAGTTAGATTAAATAAATTAGAAGAAGCAAAAAAAGAATGTGAAAAATTAATATTAGATTTTCCTAAGAACCCTTGGAGTTATATTGCTTATGGTGATGTATATTGCTTGTATGAAAGCGATATATATGATGCTGTTAAAGCAAAAGAATTCTACCAAAAAGGGCTTTCTGTAGCTACAGGGAATGAAGAGAAAGAAATTATTAAAGAAAGATTAAAAAATTTAGGTTAATATAATTTAAAATTAAGATATTGACGATTTAGTATGGAAATAATTTTTATGTATTAAAAATTGGCTCTTTATAAATAGTTGGGGGCGGGTATTCGATTAGAATGCCTGTCCTTTATAATAGCTATAAAAAATTAAACATCGTATCAACATAATCGTCCAAAGACAAATTAAACTATACTTTCATACAGTAAATAGAAACCTTTAGAAATTAGGACTTTTTAATGATAGCAATATCACATATAATTTTTAAATAGGTGATATTGCTGTTTTTGTATTATTTTAGTGACGTAAATATAAACTTAGTTTAAAATAATTATAAAATAAAATAATATTTATAGTATGAATGCAGTTTAAAAGGCGAATAGTGTAAAAATAATTCTATTAAAGCTAAATGTAGTAGATATACCACAATCTAAGAGTATGAGCTACAGAGCTATAATATGTTTCAGTCTATCTTAAGGAATCAGTGAGATGGATAATGTAATATTTTTAGAGAATATATTGACAACATCAGGGAAGATGGCTTAATTTTAGGTTACAATGTTATTTGAATAAAGTTAATATAAAAAACAACGATTTTATATTAAAATCCTGTCCAACATTTTTGTATTGCTTCAATGTGATAGAGGAAATTATGTAATACATTTTTTAAACTATAAATAAGATGGAGGGGTATTATGTTTAATCTTTTGGGTACTATTGTAAATGCAATAGCTATTATGGTTGGGAGTTTAGTAGGAATTTTTATTAAAAGGGGTCTTCCAGATAATATAAAGGAAACAGTGATGAAGGGGCTTGCACTTTGTGTGTTGTATTTGGGTTTTTCAGGAACATTAAAGGGCAATAATCCACTTTTAATGATTTTGAGTATTGTAATTGGTGGAGTTGTTGGAGAAGCAATTGATATTGATAAGGCGATTACAAAATTAGGCAACAATATAGAAAAAAGATTTAAGGGCGGAGAGAGTAAAATTTCACAAGGTTTTGTTGCTTCAAGTTTATTGTTTTGTGTAGGTTCAATGGCAATTGTCGGTTCTTTAGAAAGTGGACTTACAGGTAATCATCAGATGCTGTATGCAAAATCAATATTAGATGGTGTAAGTTCTATTATTTTTTCATCAACATTAGGAATAGGAGTTATGATTTCAGCTATATCAGTATTTATTTACCAAGGGTTTATAACTATTTGTGCAGCTTTGCTCAAAGGCATTTTACTTGAAACCGTAGTTGCTAATATGACAGCCATTGGTAGTTTGCTTATAATAGGTATAGGTCTAAATATGCTTGGTATTACAAAAATAAAGGTAGCAAATTTACTTCCAGCAGTATTTATTCCTATAATATATCAATTATTTATAAGATAAAAGGAGGATAAAAGATGAGAGTTAGTAAACTATTTATGCCAACACTAAGGGAAGTTCCATCAGAGGCTGAAATTGCAAGTCATCAATTGATGCTAAGGGCAGCTCTTATGAGGAAATTAGCTTCAGGTGTATATAATTTTCTTCCATTAGGACTTAGAGTATTAAGAAAAATAGAAGAGGTTGTTAGACAAGAAATGAATAGAGAAGGTGCACAGGAAATTCTATGTTCAGCTCTTCTACCTTCAGAATTGTGGAAAGAATCGGGAAGATGGGATGTTTTTGGCCCTGAAATGTTTAAACTTATAGATAGAAATGATAGAGAATTTTGTTTAGGGCCAACTCATGAGGAAATATTTACAGATATTATTAGAAATGAAATAAAGTCATACAAGGATATGCCGCTGAACCTATATCAAATTCAAACAAAATATAGAGATGAAAGAAGACCAAGATTTGGAGTAATGAGAAGTAGAGAGTTCATAATGAAGGATGCATATAGCTTTGATACTTCTTGGGAAGGTTTAGATGAGTCATTTAATAAGATGTATAGGGTATATAACAAAATTTTTGAAAGATGTGGATTGGATTTTAAAGCAGTTGAAGCAGATACAGGTGCTATGGGTGGGACAGGTTCAATGGAGTTTATGGTTAAATCAGATATAGGAGAGGCAGAAGTAGTATTTTGTACATCGTGTGATTATGCGGCAAATATTGAAAAGGCTCCAACCTTTGAAGCCATTATCTCAAACAGTGAAGATATAAAAAATACAGAAAAGATTGAAACACCAAATGTAAGAACAATAGAAGAATTAGTAAAGTTCTTTAATACAACTCCAGAAAAGTTTGCAAAAACATTGATATATAAAGCTGATGATAAAGTTGTTGCAGTTATGGTTAGAGGAGATAGGGATGTAAATGAAACAAAGGTTATTAACCAATTAAAGTGTATAAACTTTGAAATGGCAGATGCAGAAACAGTTAAAAGAGCAACAGGCGCAGATGTTGGTTTTGCAGGTCCTATTGGAATAAAAGTAGATGAGCTATTGATAGATTATGAAGTTAAAAACACAAAAAATATGATTGTTGGTGCAAATGAAACAGGATACCATATCATTAATGCTAATTTTGGAAGAGACTTTAATGGTACAGTTGGTGATTTTAGAAATATAACACAAGGGGATAGATGTCCTAAATGTGGTGGAAGTATAACAATAAATAGGGGGATAGAAGTTGGACATATTTTTAAGTTAGGAACAAAGTATTCTGAAAAGATGAATGCAACATTTGTTGATGAAAAGGGAGAACAAAAACCAATTATTATGGGTTGCTATGGAATAGGAATCAATAGAACAATGGCTGCAATAATTGAACAAAACCATGATGAAAAGGGAATTATATGGCCAATATCTATTGCACCTTATAAAGTAATAGTTGTACCTGTTTCTATGAAGGATGATGAACAAGTTAAGGTGGCAGAGGAGATTTATAACAAGTTAAATGATATGGGGATTGAAGTTTTAATTGATGATAGAGATGAAAGAGCAGGAGTTAAATTTAACGATGCTGACCTAATTGGTATTCCAATTAGAATAACTGTTGGAAAGAAAATTAAAGATGGAATAGTTGAATTTAAACTTAGAAATTCAAGTGAAGTAATAGATATTAAGGTTGAGGATGTTTATAATAGGGTGATTGAGGTAATTAAAGAAAATATAAAGTAAAATTGTTTGGAAATTATAAAAAACAAGAAGGAGAAGGGTATAGAAAAAAATATACATATTTTAATTTGTGATGATAATCAAGCCATTCACGATATAATTGGTGCTTATATAAAGGCTGAAGGTATGACATATTCTTCAGCCTTTGATGGATTGGAAGCACTTGAAATTTTCTAAAAGGAAAAACCTGATTTTGTTATATTAGATATAATGATGCCTAAAATGTTTGGTACGGAAGTATATAAGGAGATAAGAAAAATAAGTGATGTACCAATCTTGATGTTAACTGCAAAGGGAGAGGAGATAGATAGAATTGTTGGACTTGAAATTGGTGCTGACGATTATGTAGTAAAACCATTTTCACCAAGGGAAGTCGTTACAAGGGTAAAGACTATTTTAAAGAGATATCAAGCAAACAATAAAGAAATAAAAGAAAATAAGAAAGTTGTTAAAGTTGATAATTTAGTTGTAGATTTAGAAAAATATTCAATAGAAATAGACAATCATCCTATAGATGCAACACCTAAAGAAATTGAGATTTTATATCTACTTGCAAGTAATATAGGTAAAGTATTTACAAGAGAACAAATTTTATCAACAATATGGGGATATGATTATTTTGGTGATACAAGGGCAGTAGATACGTATATAAAAAGGTTAAGAAAAAAATTACCTGAAAGTGGTGTTAGTTGGGGAATTAAATCTATTTATGGAGTAGGATATAAATTTGAGGTGCAAAGATGAAAAAAGTTTGTTTAATAGATTATTTATAACTATAACCTTAATATTAATAATTGTTTTTTCTATTTCTTTGTTTGTAGGTAGATTTGTAATAGAAAAATACTATATTAATATTAAAGTAGATGAACTAAAACCTGAACTACAAAACATAATTGATGAAATTAATAGTAAAGGGAAAAGTAATGTTAATCTCAATAGATTACCTTTTATTGTGAAAGCTTATGATGTTTATAAAAATGAGATGAATGTTTTTGAGAATCCATTTAAATCAATTAAGGAACATGGTGAAGATAAAGAACCATATTTTGAAGACAATATAAAAAAGTCAATTGAACCATTTATGAATGAAGTTTTTTCAGGTGAGGAGATTGAAAAAATAACCAATCTAGAAGCAATTGAAGGAATATCCATTGTTTTAGGAATACCTATCAGAAAAGATGGACAAATAATAGGAGGAGTGTTTTTATTAAAACCTGTTAGTGATTATATATCTGCATTAAATGGATTTAATATGGTATTTTTATTTATGAGTATATTAATATTAATTATAATATTAATCTTATTATATTTCTCTATAAAACCACTTATAATTCCATTTAAAGATATGGCTTATAGTGCAAAAAAATAGCACAGGGAGATTATAGTGTAAGGATACAAGAAAAAGGATATGGAGAAGTTGAAGAATTAGCAAACAGTTTTAATATTCTTGCTATTAATTTAGAAGAAGCATCTAAGTTGGCAGAGGGGCTTGAAAAAACCAGGAGGGAGTATGTAGCTAATATTTCACACGAATTAAGAACTCCAATAGCTTCTTTAAGAGCTATGAGTGAAACATTATTGGATGGAATGATTAATGATGAGCAAGAAAAACAAAGATATTATCAAATAATGCTGATAGAGTCTATAAGATTGCAAAGATTAATAAATGATATGTTAGAACTTTCAAAACTTCGATCAGGTAATGCATATTTAGAAAAGAGTACAGTAGACATATCAAAACTAATAAATTTAGTTTACCAAAAATTTGATGGTATTGCAGATGATTTAGGAATCGAATTAAAATTAAAAAATCATATAAAAAATTTGCCTTTAACATACACAAATGCTGAAAGAATAGAACAGGTTTTGATTATTTTATTAGATAATGCTTTTAAATTTACCCAAGAAGGTGGTGTAGTTACTATTTCCTCAAATATAGATAATGAAAAGGTAATCATTAGTGTTGAAGATACAGGGGAAGGGATTAAGAAGGAGGATATTCCATATATATTTGAAAGATTTTACAAAGCAGATAAATCCAGAATAACACAGGGTACAGGATTAGGCCTTGCGATAGCAAAACAAATAATAGAGGCATTAGATGAAAAAATTTGGGTTGAGTCTACAATAGGAAAGGGTACTAAATTTAGTTTTACAATAGGAATAAAAAAATAATTTCCTTTTTAAATCAAATTACCGCCATTTTTTTGCCACAATTATATCTTATACTTAAAACATCAAGAGGAAAACAATAAGAAAATGGAGATAATAAAATGAAAAAGTTAACTATTTTAACATTAGGATTAGTATTAACAATTTCAACTTTAGCAGGTTGTGCTAAAACATCACAAAACAATTCAACAAATAATACAAATACAGTTCAAACTCAACAAGGAGCTCCACAAGGAGGAAGACCTATGGGTGGAGGATTAGGTGGTCAATCTATAGATACATCAAAGTACACAAAAAAGTATCTTGATATAGCTTATGCAGATAAGTCACAGAGCCAAAAATTAGATATATATCTACCGAATGAAGGGGATGGACCATTCCCAGTAATCATTGCAATACATGGCGGAGCGTTTAAAATGGGAAATAAGACAGGTGGAGATTTAGCCGCTATGTTTGAAGGATTAAATAGAGGATATGCAGTTATTTCTGTTGATTATAGGTTATCAGGAGAGACTATATTTCCAGCAGCTGTAAATGATATAAAGGCAGCAATAAGATTTATAAGACAAAATGCTTCAAAATACAATTTAAATCCTGATAAGATAGCACTTTGGGGAGATTCAGCAGGTGGAAACTTGGCATCAATTGCAGGAACTACAGGAGGTACAAATGAACTTTATGATACTTCATTTGGATATGCAGATGTTTCAGATGATGTAACTGCAGTTGTTGATTGGTTTGGACCAATTAATTTCTTAGAAATGGATAGCCAGTTTGAGGAATCAGGCATAACACCAAGATTTGGGAAAACAAGCAGTGAATCTTCACCTGAATCTGCATATATTGGAAAGTTAATTACGGAAGCAAAAGACCTTGTTGCAAAGGCAAACCCAGAAACATATATATCAGCTGATGACCCAGCATTCTTTATAGAACATTGGACACAAGATGCAAATGTACTAGTGCAACAATCCATTAATTTTGCACAAAAACTACAATCGGTTTTAGGGGAAGATAAGGTTGAACTTGTTCTTTTAGATGGTGCATCACACGGTGGTCCACAATTTGAAGAAAAGAGTTATTTAGATAAGGTATTTGCATTCCTTGATAAGTATATGAAGTAAATATTAAAATTCATATAAATTGTTGAATATTATATATTATAAAAGGGCAGTTAGCTAATGATAGCTCTCCTTTTATATTTTATCTTAATTAAATTAATAAGTAGTATTTACTTTTGTGTGAAAAAAGTTCATATATATAGTTAGTTTTAAAAGATTGAAAAAAATTTGACTGTGTGGTAAAATTTCAACAAGAAGAAAAAAATTATTAAAATTTTTTTAAAATATACATAAAATGTAAGAAACATTTATATTAAAACATTATTTTAAAAGAAGAGAGAGGATAAAATGGCAGTAAAAATTTTGACGGATAGTACAAGTTATTTAAGTGAAGAAATCTGCAGAGAATTAGACATCAAAAAAATTTCACTTAGTGTATCTTGGAATGATATGAGTGTGAAGGAAGTTGATATCAATAATGAAGATTTTTATCGTATGATGGAAGAAAAGGGAATACCTAAGTCTTCACAGCCTTCCATCGGAGAAATGTTAGAGGAAATGAAAAGGGCTGTAGCCAATGGAGATAGCCTTGTTTGTATATTTCTTTCATCAGAAATGAGCGGTACATATTCATCAGCACTTATGGTAAAAGAGATGGTTCTTGAAGAATATAAGGATGCTCAAATAGAAATTATTGATTCAAGGTCAAATTGTATGCAGCTTGGTTTTGCAGCAATAGTTGGTGCAAGAGCTGCAAAGGAAGGCAAAACACTAAATGAGGTTGTTGAATTAGTTAAGCAAAACTTAAGACGAAGCAGATTCCTATTTATCCCAGATAATCTTGAATATTTGAAAAAAGGTGGTAGAATAGGTGGTGCTAAAGCACTTATAGGTAATCTTTTAAAGATTATTCCAATATTAACAGTTGAGGATGGAAAAACTGCAATCCTAACTAAGGTTAGAACGAAGAAAAATGCTGTATCTGCAATGATAAATAAGTTAGTTAAGGATAGTTCTATTTATGGTCTTAAGGAAATAGTTGTTCATCATATCAATTGCTATGCAGAGGCATTAGACCTTTCAAAATTGATAGAAGAAAAGCTTGGAGTTAAAGCTGATATTATAGATATTGGTCCTGTAATTGGACTACACGTAGGTCCAGGTGCAATAGGGTTTGTTTACTATACTGAAAAGGATATGAGATAATATCAATAATATGTTAAAAAGCCTTGTTTTTTCAAGGTTTTTTTATTTTATAGAAATGTTTATATTGTTTATGTCTTATTTAAAAACTTATTTTTCTTGAAATAATATTTGTAAAGCAATATAATTGTTAACAAATAATAATTTTCTAAAGAGGTATTTGTATGGAGTTTTATAGTGAGGTGATATTATGAATTTTTCTAAATTTAGTCCAGTAATATTAGCATTATTTGGAACACTTTTTACTTGGTTTTTAACAGCTTTAGAGTCTGGGATGGTTTTTATATTTAAAGAACTTAATAGAAAAGTATTAGATGGAATGCTTGGATTTGCAGCAGGAGTTATGATTGCTGCAAGCTTTTGGTCTCTTTTAAATCCAGCCATTGAAATGGCTGAGAATATGGGAATTATTCCTTGGGTTCCTGCTGTTATAGGATTTTTATTAGGAGGCTTCTTTTTAAGAGCAGTAGATATGTTTATGCCACATCTACATATGTTTTCAGATGAGGCAGAGGGGATAAAGACAAGCTTAAAAAGAAGCATACTTCTTGTACTTGCTATAACACTGCACAACATTCCAGAAGGGCTTGCGGTTGGAGTTGCATTTGGTGCTTTAAATAATGGAGATGCATCGGCTAATTTGGCAGGGGCGATTGCACTTGCAATAGGAATTGGGCTTCAAAACTTTCCAGAGGGAGCAGCAGTTTCTATTCCACTTAGAAGAGAAGGATTATCACGATTTAAAAGTTTTATGTATGGTCAGGCATCTGGGGTAGTAGAGCCAATTGCAGCTGTTATTGGTGCATCTTTAGTTGTCTATATGAAAGGTATATTACCCTATGCATTATCCTTTGCAGCCGGTGCAATGATATTTGTAGTTGTTGAGGAGCTTATTCCAGAATCACAGGCAGGAGAACATACGCATATAGCCACATTAGGAACTATGATGGGATTTGCTGTTATGATGCTTTTAGATGTGGCTTTGGGATAAAATACATTATATATAAGGAGAGTTGGGATATATACCCAACTTTTTTAATCGTATTTGTAACTCTATAACATATTAATTAAAGGCAAATAAATTTAAAAAATGTACTTAATTAATAGTTTAGTAAATATTTATATAATATGAATTTAATTTTTGTGGGGGAGTTTTATGTCAGAGAATTTAAGAGGTACGATAGAGATAATATTTAATATTACTTATTTATTTTTAATATGGTTAATGGTTGTAAAGATGAAATTAAATAAAGAAAAATTAAAAAATAAGCAACAAAAAGTGGGGGGATATTTACTTTTAGCATTCTTTTTACTTGCTCTTGGAGATACAGGACACGTTGGATTTAGAGCATATGCATATATGTTAGGGGGAATAGAAAAGTATTCGGTATTAGTTGGATATGGTGCCTTAGCGACAGCAATTACGGTAACATTATTTTACATTGTTTTTCTATATGTTTGGAGATATAGATTTAACAAGGAGTTTGGAATATTTCACTATTTTTTAATAGCATTAGGTATTTTAAGAATATTTATTTTATTTTTACCTCAAAATAATTGGTCAAGTTTAAACCAGCCATATATTTGGTCTCTTATAAGAAATATCCCTCTTGCAGTTCAAGGCTTGAGTGTTGCCTCTTTGATGTATATTGATGCACAAAAGGCTAAAGATATAACCTTTAGATGGATAAGTATTATGATTTTTGTATCTTACGCCTGTTATATACCTGTAATACTTTTTAATAATATAAACCCAATGATAGGATTATTGATGATACCAAAGACAATTGCATATATTTTAGCAGGATATATAGGTTATAGAGGAGTATATAAACCTTAAATCCATATCCTGCTTATTGTTTTTATGATAATGCAACAAAATCAATAAGAAAGCAGGATTGGGATGATTTTATCAGACAGTTGAAATAGTATTTTTTTAGAATTTATTATAGATTCCTTCTTAGTTTATTTAAAAATTATAGCTGAGAAGGAATTTTTTCAATAGTTTATATGCTATAAATTAAAGTATTAACAAAAATATAAATAGGTAAAAATTCATTACATAGAAGGAATAATAAATTTTTACACGAATATATATTGATAAAAGTATATAAAATTAGAATAAATTTATATAAAATAATTTTTAACTAAAACAAGAAATGTACCTTATAAAATTAGGGGATGGAGGGGGTAATGTGAGGATTGAGGAATTTACATTTAAAGATAAGCAGAATGTAGAAATTTTTACATACAAGTGGCTTCCAGATGAGGATAAAAGGATTAAAGGTGTAATTCAGATAGCACACGGAATGGCTGAAACGGCTGCAAGATATGAGAGATTTGCAGAATTTATAACTAACGAAGGGTATGTAGTGTACGCAAATGACCATAGGGGGCACGGCAAAACAGCTAAATGTATTGAAAATGTAGGTTATATAGGCAGAGATGGATTCTACTGGATGATAGAGGATATGAAACAATTAAATGATATTATTAAAAAAGAATATTCTAATATTCCAGTATATTTAATGGGACATAGTATGGGATCATTTCTTTCACAGGGATATATTCAAAAGTATGGTGATAGCATAGATGGAGTAATTTTATCAGGAACTGCAGGTAAACAGGGATTTTTATTGGAATTTGGAATACTTATTGCAAAACTTGAGATGAAAAGAAAAGGTGAGAGATGGCAGAGTAACTTATTAAATAAACTATCCTTTGGAAATTATAATAAATCATTTAAGCCCACAAAAACAGAGTTTGATTGGTTGAGCAGTGATGAAAAAGAGGTAGAAAAGTACATAAATGACCCATTTTGCGGAACAGTATTTACATCAAGCTTTTTCTACGACTTTTTAAAGGGACTCAAGATGATACATCAAAATAGGAATATGGCTAAAATACCAAAGGACTTACCTATTTATATTTTTGCAGGTGAACTTGATCCAGTAGGAAATAATTGCAAAACTATTAGATGGCTGATAGAAAGATATAGAAAATTAGGAATTAAGGATATAGAGTATAAGTTCTACAAAAACGGAAGACACGAGATGTTAAATGAAATTAATCGTGATGAAGTTATGAGGGATATTTTAATATGGCTTGAATCACATAAAAATAAGTGATATGGTTGTCATATCACTTATTTTTATTAATTTATTTTTTTTTGTAATTTTATTTGTCCATAATTAGGTATTATTAGTTTTAACAATTTGTGTTCTTCGTAAGAGCTTATTTTAAAATTAGTTGATATTGTAGTTTTGCCGTCATTAGTATTCATAGAACAGATATTTGTTTTATATTCGTTGCCATTTTCATCGATAAGTATTAGATTGTCTATAGGGAACTCTTTATTTTCATATACTTGATTTACGTTAAAGATAATATTAAGTGAAGTAGGCTCAGCTTTAATAGAAACTATATCTATATTCGGTATACTGTTTAAAGCACTATAATTATATTCTTTAACATACTCAAAATTATTTTGTATTAATTTTAAAGTCCAGTTACCCTTTATTGAAGTTTTATTATTTTTATATAATATGTTGACTTTATCTACTTTTATAACTGCTTCTTCTATTTTAGGTATAGAACTATCACAGGATTCAAGAATTGTGTCATACTGTATTTCACCATTTTCTAAATTGAGTAGTTCAAATTTGTCTTCTATACTTGATATAATTGATTTTTTTATATTTAAATTTTCTTCTTCAGTATAACCAGATTGTCCAATATAATTACCATTTTTATCGATAATGCTATAACTTAAGTATATTTTTTCTATATCTCCTTTTAATAATGATAAATCTTCAATTTTTATTTTAAAACTTATACCTATTTTATTAGAATCAGCAAAATAGCTTTGTAATTTTATTGATATATCATTATTAGTTGTTTCTGATTCTGTTCTATTTATATAACCATTATTAATAGCTGTTTCAATACCTTTGTCGTTAAAATTTAAAAATGATTTTATTACACTTGCTATTACATCATTTGATAGAATAGCACAAACCATAAGTAAACACATAGCAGCAGCAATTGTATTTTTAAAATATTTTTTTCTTTTATTTTTCTTTCTTATTGATTCATATGCATTATCTATTGATGTTCTAACCTTATCAGAAATTGTACATTCACTATTCAAAACCTTTGATAATTCAGTTTCAAAATCATATCTCATTTAATATCACTCCTTCATTATCTAAAAAATATTTCTCTCTCAAAATGGTTTTTGCTCTTGATAATCTTGATTTAATTGTACCTTCAGGTTCATTAGTTAATTCACTTATTTCCCTTATGTTAAAGCCAGCAATGTAATAAAGAACTAACACCAATTTATATTCTTTATTTAAAGTATTTAGTGCATCATTTAATTCAACTTTAAAAAATTCGTTATTGTTTTTATTCTTTTGAGGTAATATATCTTCTACAGGGATAATTTTTTTATTCTTATTTAAAATAGAATTACATTTATTAATGAGAATTTTGCATATCCAAGTATTAAAATATTTTTCATTTTTAAGTGTTTTTATGTTTTCATATGCTGTAATAATTGTATCTTGAAGTGCATCTGCGACATCATCTTCATTAATAAGCATACGTTTTGCAACTTTATAAAGAACTATTTCATACTGCTTCATAAGATTAATAAAGGCTTCTTCATCTCCTTTTTTAGCCTTTTTAACCATCAACGATATTTCCAAACTATTGCACTCCCTTCTAAGTGTAGTCTAATATGTGCACATATTGTTTCATTCACTTTATTAGATAAATAATAAACTTATTTAGTTGCATAACTTTAAAAAATATTATCAATTATGTATGTTGTTATTATACGTTATAATTAATAAAGTTAAAATAAAAAAGAGATAGTAATATCAATCACTACATTATTGGCATAAGATAATAACCTTTACAAAATAGATTTATGTGTTAGAATAAAATTAAAAGCAATGTTCATTTTTTAGGAGGAATTATGAGTATTAAAAAGGATATGGTTTTGCTTGATATTTTAGAAAAATATCCAGAGACAGAAGATGTTTTTCATATGTATGATGAGAGAGCAGGTGTATGTATTATGTGTTCTCATCTATTTGACTCATTAGAATCTGTAACAGAAAAATATAGTATAGAATTAGATGAAATATTAGATAAACTAAATAGAGCTATTAATAGTTAAATTTATAATATTAAGAGGTGAGTAAATGTATACTTGTGCATCCTGTAATGAACATTATTGTAGAAGAGGAGAATTAGAAAAAACACCCTCAAACTGTCCTTGTAATGAAACTGCAGAAGTTGAGAAATTTAAGGAATTATATTTACAGGAGGAAAATTATAAATTAGCTTATAATTCTGCTTTGGTGGAGGCAGAGGGTTATTGTAAAAAAACCAGACTTGAAGAAATAATGGATTTTGCAAATAAATGTGATTTTAAAAAATTAGGAATCGCATTTTGTGTTGGTTTAAACCAAGAAGCTAAAAAGTTAGCTCAAATACTGAAGGAAAATGGATTTGAGGTATGTTCTATTATATGTAAAAACGGAAGTATTCCTAAAGAATTTTTGAATATTAAAGAACATCAAAAAGTTAGACCAGGTAACTTTGAAGCAATTTGTAATCCAATAGGACAAGCGATGTTTTTAAACAATGAAAAAACAGATTTAAATATAATATTAGGGCTTTGTGTAGGTCACGATTCGTTGTTTATAAAATATTCAGAGGCACCTGTGACTGTTTTTGCAGTTAAGGATAGAGTATTGGCACACAACCCATTAGGTGCACTTTACCTTTCAGATAGCTATTATAAGGATAAATTGCATAAAAAGTAATATAACTATTTAAAATTTATATAAGGAGGTACAGAATATGAATTGGAAATTTGAAGATGGACGTATATATAGTGTGGATGATAAGGGTGAATTAATGGCAGAGACAACTTATGTTTTAAAAGAAAATGGAGAAGTTGATATTGACCATACCTATGTTAATCCAGTTTTGAGAGGACAGGGTATAGCCTCAAAAATGATGGAGGTTGTTGCAGAATTTTTAAGAGAAAAAGGATTAAAGGCAACAGCAAGTTGTTCTTATGCAAATAATTGGCTTCAAAAGAACAAAGAAAAATATTCAGATATAATATCAAAGGAAATTGAAAATGAAGCTATTGCCTGCAAAATAGGTGGAAAACATTAATAGAAACAAAAAAGTTGAGGTACTTAATACCTCAACTTTTTTGTTTCTACTGTGCTTCAGAGAAAATTTCAATCATAGATACATAAACCATAGCACAAGCATAAAAGCCAAGACTTATTGAAAGAAATTTAGTAAAGGTGTTTTTTAGTCATTTTTTTATCAAAGTTGAAAAGGAAATCTTTAAAATTTGTAGAATATTTGTAATATAAGTTTTATTTTAAACTTTAAATATATTATGTGCTACTTTAATTATTATTTTCATAAATATTTTATAGATGGAGGTGCGGGAGTGTGAATACCTATAAAATTATTGAAATTAAAGAAAGTGTTTTCTCTAATAATGATAAACAAGCAGATAAACTCAGGGAAGAGTTAAAAAACAAAAAGACATTCTTACTAAATCTTATGTCTTCACCTGGTTCAGGTAAAACTACTACTGTTTTAAGAACAATAGAAGCATTAAAGGATGAAATGAAGATAGGTGTTATGGAGGCAGATATTGATTCTGATGTTGATGCAAGCTTAGTTGCAAAAACTGGTGCAAAGGTAATACAGTTACATACAGGAGGAATGTGTCATCTTGACGCAGATATGACAAAACAAGGATTAGATGCACTTGAGGCAGATGGACTTGATTTAGTTATACTTGAAAACGTAGGAAATCTTGTTTGCCCAGCAGAGTTTGATACTGGCTCCTCAAAAAATGCAATGATTTTAAGTGTTCCAGAGGGAGATGATAAACCACTAAAATATCCTTTGATGTTTTCAGTTGTAGATGTTCTTTTAATAAATAAGATTGATGCAATGTGTATATTTGATTTTGATATTGAGAAGGTAAAGGAGCGTGTTAAAAAATTAAATCCAAACATAAAGGTTATACCAATCTCTGCAAAAACAGGGGAGGGGTTTGATGAATGGATAGATTGGTTAAGAAATGAGGTAAAGGCTTGGAAGGAATAATTTTTGAAGGGGGATAAAATTATGGTAAAAGAAAAGGTACTTGATTTAGCAAACAAGATAAGCAGAACAAAGCGTGGTTCAAAGGATGAAATTACTCCAAATGACCCAGAATACAAAATATTAGAGCCTATAATTACTGAGGAGATGGCAGAGGTAGGATTGTGCCTTGAGCTTAGAAAACCACAAAGTGCAGAAGAAATTAGTAAAAAATGTGGCAAATCTTTAGAGGAGACAGAAAGGTTACTTTGGGAATTAGCAAAAGCTGGAGCAGCATTTGTAAATAAAATTGATGGAGTGGATAAGTTTTGGCACGAGATTTGGGTTCCAGGTCATATGGAGATGATAGTTAACAATAAAGAAAACGCAAAAAAATATCCACAGCTTGGTATGGCCTTTGATGCATATGGTAAAAAGAGAGGACCTAAGGCGGCAGGTAATGTGCCAGTAGGACTTGGCCCAATGCGTGTAATTCCAATTGAACACGCAATTGAAGGCGAAACAAGAAGGGCTTCCTTTGAAGAAATTTCAAAATATCTAAATGAAAACACAATTTTTTCAGTTTCTGATTGTTCCTGCCGTACCGCAAGAGAGGCAATGGGAGAGGGATGTGGCCATTTAAAGGAGGATATGTGTATTCAACTTGGACATGCAGCTGAATATTATATTAGAACAGGAAGAGGAAGGCAGATTACTCGTGAAGAGGCCTTTGAAATTATAAAAAGAGCAGAAGAAAATGGGTTGATGCATTGCATTCCAAACACAGATGGGCCAGGAAAAACTCACGCTATCTGCAACTGCTGTGGCTGTGGATGTTTTGCTGTAAGAATTGCAAATATGTTTGTAAACCCTGATATGGTGCGTTCAAACTATGTTTCTCAGGTTGATAAGGATAAGTGTGTTGCCTGTGGAGAGTGTGTAGAAAACTGTCCAACAAATGCCTTAAAACTTGGTCAAAAGTTGTGTTCTAAAAATCCTATTCCTGAGAAGAAAAGAGAACTTCCCTATGATACTGAATGGGGACCTGACAAGTGGAATGTAGATTATCGTACTAATAGAAGGGTAGTGTTAGAGACTGGTTCAAGTCCTTGCAAAGCAGAATGCCCAGCCCATATTGGTATTCAAGGATATATAAAGCTTGCGGCACAGGGAAGATATACAGAGGCACTTGAACTTATAAAGAAGGAAAATCCATTCCCAGCAGTATGTGGACGTGTATGCCCAAGATATTGTGAATCAGCTTGTACGAGAGGAGATATAGATGATCCTGTTGCTATAGATGAAATTAAAAAGTTTATTGCAGAACAGGATTTAAATAAAGAAAGAAGATATATTCCAAAAAAGAGACACAACTATGGTAAAAAGATTGCAGTAATTGGAGCAGGTCCTGCAGGATTATCTTGTGCTTATTATCTTGCAATAGATGGTTATAAAGTGACTGTCTTTGAAAAGGAAAAGGTATTAGGAGGAATGTTAACTTTAGGAATACCATCCTTTAGACTTGAGAAGGATGTTGTTAATGCTGAAATAGATATATTAAGAGAATTGGGTGTAGAGTTTAAAACAGGTGTTGAAGTTGGTAAGGATATTAAGTTAGATGATTTAAGAAAACAAGGTTTTGAAGCCTTCTATATTGCAATTGGCGCTCAAGCTGGAAGAAGACTTAAAATTGAAGGAGAGGAAGCAGAGGGAGTAATAACTGGTGTTGATTTCTTACGCAGTGTAAATTTAGGAGAGCTTAAAAATCTAAATGGCAATGTTGTTGTGATAGGAGGAGGAAATGTTGCAATAGACGTTGCAAGAACAGCTGTAAGAGTTGGGGCTTTAAATACTTCTATGTATTGCTTAGAGAAGAAGGAGGAGATGCCAGCTCTAAAGGAAGAAATAGAGGAGGCGGAATCAGAGGGAATTGTAATAAATAACTCTTGGGGACCAAAACGTATCATTACAGAGAATGGTAGAGTCATTGGGGTTGAGTTTAAAAAATGTGTTTCAGTATTTGATGAGAATAAGAAGTTTAATCCAAAATATGATGAAAATGAAACAAAGGTAGTAAAGGCTGATTATGTTCTAATTTCAGTAGGCCAAGCAATTGATTGGGGAGGATTAATTGAAGGTACAAAAATTGAGATTAATCCAAACAATACAATAAAGGTTGACCCAGATACTTATCAAACAGGAGAAAAGGATGTATTTGCAGGTGGAGATATTGTAACAGGACCAAAGTTTGCAATAGATGCAATAGCTATGGGAAAAGAAGGAGCAATATCAATACATCGATATGTACACCCTGGACAGAGTTTAGTTCTTGGTAGAACAAAAAGAAATTATAAGCCCTTTGATAAAGAAAATGTTGTACTTGAGGGTTATGACAGAATGCCAAGGCAAAGACCCCTTCACGTTGATGGAGATAAAGCAAAGGCAACATTGAGGGATTTACGTGGTACATTTACAGAAGAACAGGTTAAAAAGGAAACAGAACGTTGTTTGAGCTGTGGTGCAACAGTTGTTGATGAATTTATGTGTATAGGGTGTGGACAATGTGTTACAAAATGTAAATTTGATGCAATCAAGCTTGTTAAAAAGTACGATGCACAAAACCCAGAGTTTAGCAAAATGAAATCAACAATAGTTAAATATGCTCTAAAACGAAAAATTAGGATTACTCTTAAAAAGCCTTTAAAGTATATGCAGTCTGTTTTCACAAGAAAAAAATAGAGGTTTTTTATAGAAAGTAGTTAATATGACGCTCAAGTTTTTAATAGATTATATATTGTCGCCAGCATTTAAGTTGGCGACAATATTGTAAGCTAAAAATTTTAAAGAGAGGTGTTAATATGCACGAATTAGGTGTTATAATTGAGGTTGTGAAATTTGTTGAGGATTTTGCAAAGAAAAATAAGTTAACAAAAATAGATACTCTTGTTCTTCAAATAGGAGAGCTTTCAGCTATGATTCCAAGATATATTGAGGCTTGTTATCCAGCTGCAGTAGACGGCACAATGCTTCAAGATACACAATTGAAAATTGAAATTTTACCTGCAAATGCAATATGTAAAGAATGTGGTAGTGTATTTAATGTTATTCAAAATAATAAGGTATGTCCTAAATGTAAAAGCGAAGTTTGGGAACTTCTCTGTGGAAGGGAGTTTATGATAAAGGAAATTGTAGCCTATTAATATAGGTATTTCCCCTCTTGATAGGTGTTAAATTTTATTAATAAAAAACAATATCTGCATTAATGTTTTGTCATAAATTCAATTGCAAAATATTTAGATAATAAAATATTAACTATAACTTTTAATAATTGAATATAACAAGTTTTTTTATTCATAATTATAGGTTTCAAATTTTAAATTGGACACAAAGTGAATATAAAAAAATTTATTAGGTCAAGCGAGCAAAATATATAAATAATCAAAATATAAAAACTTTTTACAGAATTATTGCGGATGTTGTCGAAATGTGTATAATAGTATTTGTGTGATGAACAAATAAGAAAAAATACCTAAGGAGGGGGACAAAGAATGGCATCAAATAAGAAGCCAACAGGCAAACTTACGCTGGTATCATTGATACTTATGATTTTTACTTCAGTGTACGGCTTTAACAACATTCCAAGATCATTCTATAAGATGGGATACGCTGCTATTCCATGGTTTATACTTTCAGGAATAACTTTCTTTATTCCTTTTGCATTTATGATGGCTGAATATGGTGCAGCCTTCAAGAATGAAAAGGGTGGAATTTATTCTTGGATGGAAAAATCAGTAGGACCAAGATTTGCGTTCATAGGTACATTTATGTGGTACGTTTCATACATTATATGGATGGTTAACGTATCACAAGGTATGTGGGTTCCTTTCTCAAATGCTATATTTGGTAAGGATACAACAAAGGATTGGGTAATTCTTGGATTATCAGGACCAAAACTACTTGCTGTACTTGGTATATTATGGATAGTATTCGCAACTTACATCTCAACAAAGGGTCTTGATAAGATAAAGAAGATTACTTCACTTGGTGGTTCAGCAGTTGCAGCACTTAACATAGTTCTATGGATAGGTGCTATAGCAATATTAATATTAAACAAGGGACAACTTGCTCAACCAATAGAAGGACTTAAGTCATTTACTCAATCACCAAATCCTAAGTATGCAGGAAATATAATGGCAGGACTTGCGTTTATAGTTTATGCAATATTTGCATACGGTGGAATTGAAGCAGTTGGTGGTCTTGTTGACCAAACTGAAAATGCTGAAAAGACATTCCCAAAGGGAGTTGCTATATCAGCAGCAATAATATCAATAGGTTACTCAATGGGTATATTACTTGTAGGTATATTTACTAACTGGACAAATGTTATAAATCAAGAGGGTGTTCACTTAGGAAACGCAGGTTATGTTGTTATGACAAACCTTGGTATTGAATTTGGTAGAGCTATAGGTGTTAGTGATGCTACAGCTATGGCAATGGGAGCAGGAATTGCAAGATTCGTTGGTATATCAATGTTCTTAGCTCTAATGGGAGCATTCTTTACACTAACATATTCACCACTTAAGCAAATGATAGAAGGTACACCAGCAGAATTATGGCCATGGAAGATGGGTGAACTTAAGGATGGTATGCCGATATATGCAATGTGGGTACAAGCTGGTATAGTTGTTGTTATGATAGCTTTACTTGCAGTTGGTGGAGATTCAATGTCAAAGTTCTTTGATATACTTGTTGCAATGACTAACGTTGCAATGACTCTACCATATATGTTCCTTTCAGGTGCATTTGCACCATTTAAGAAGAAGACAGAAATACACAAACCATTTGAAGTGTTCAAGAGCTATAATAGTGCACTATTTGCATCAATAGTTGTAACACTAACAGTTGGATTTGCAAACTTCTTCACAGTACTTGAACCAGCATTAGATGGAGATATGAAGACTACATTCTGGTCAGTTGCAGGACCAATATTCTTCTCAATAGTAGCTTTCATAATGTACTATGTATATGAAAAGAAGACTGAATCAAAGAAGGCAGATAAGGTTGCATAATATGTTATTATAAAAAGAGGCTGTATTTACGGCCTCTTTTTATGTTCGATAATATTTGACAAATTACGATAATAGCTATATCATAATATTGTATTATTATGATATAGGAGGTATAGTATGAAAAAGGCTGTTAATTTTCATAGAGAAGGATATAACTGTGCAGAGGCAGTAATAAAAGCCGCAAATGAAAAATTTAATTTAGATATTCCAGTAAATTTAGGAAGTGCCTTTGGTGGGGGGATGGCAGTAGGAAGTACCTGCGGTGCGGTAACTGCTGCAGCTGTAGTTTTAGGCTATCTAAAGGGAAGAAAGGATGCTTCAGAAAGAAATGAAGCCAGAACTCCAATGAGAGAAATTATGAAAAATGTAAAAGAGTCTTATGGAACAGATAATTGTATTCAATTAAAGAAAAATGGTGTTTCTTGTGATGAAATCATTGATTATATAGATAATTTGCTTGAAAATGTTGCGAAATAGTATGAAAAAGTATCCATCATAGATATAATATATGCTAATTTTGAGATTACGATCTAATATATTTTATATAAAAGCAGGTGTCGAATTTATACTTAAAAAAGACATCTGCTTTTATTGTTTTCAAAGTAAAATACAGTTTGCTTTTTTAGAATGTTTAGAAATATAATATAATTAGACTTTGACTAAAAAGAAGGTGAGACGATATGAGAAATTTTATTTTATTAATAAGAACAATAATAACAGGATTGTTTACAGGAGTAGCCTTTGCACTACCCCTTGGTCCGGCAGGTTTAGAATCTATAAAAAGGACAGTAAATAGTGGTATTAATGAGGGGTTAATGGTTGCAATTGGAGCAGTTTTAGCGGATGCCTTTGATATTTTGTTTATTAATATAGGTCTTTTTAGCTTGTTGAATCAAAATAAAAGGACTGAGGGTTTATTCTTCATTATATGTGGTCTTCTTATTTTATTTTTTGCTTTTCAGGATATTAAAAATTATAATGGTGATAGGGATGAAAATATAAAAAAATATGATTCAAAGCCTGTTTTAAAGGGGTTTATAATAGCCTTCACAAATCCTATGACACATTCCTTTTGGTTAACCATAAGTGGTACGCTTATACATAGATTTAGTGATATGAAGCCTATTTACTATTATATATTTTTGATATTTATTATAGTTGGGATGTTTATTTGGTTTGTGTTTTTAAATTTAGCAGCATTAAAGGGAATCCAGAGGTTGGAAAATAATAAAAATAATGAAATAGTTGAAAAGCTTACAATAGTAATAATGTTTTTGATAGGTATTGGGTTTATTGTATTTGGTCTATATAATTTGATAAATCTAAAAAGGGTGATTAAATGAAGGAGAATATAAGATTAGAAATAAGAACTAAAGATACTATAGGAATAACTTTAAAAATACTTGAAAAGTTGTATGAAATGAATATTGATCTTAGGGCTGCTGAGGTTTTTTCTAAGAAGGTTTGTATTAAAATAGATGAAATTTCAAAGGAAAGGCTTCAACGATTAATAGAAAAGATATTTGAAATTAAAGAGGTTTTAAGTGTAGATGAAGTTGAATTGTTATCCTATGAAAAAAATGAAAGAAAGTTAATAGCGATAATTGATGCTGTTGATGAGGGGATACTGGCAGTAAATAAGGATTATAAAGTTGAAATATTTAATAGATATTGTGAAACACTTTTTAAATATAATAAGGATGAAGTAATTGGAAGTGATATAAGAGCAATAATAAATAAAGATGCTCCAATGTTTAAATTATTTAAAGATGGTATTCCCTATGATAATGTTGAGCAAATAGTAGATAGAGGGGATTTTAAGATACATTATTTAACATCAGGAAGGCCAGTATTAGATGATTTAGGAAATACGATAGGTGCAGTGGCTTCGATTAAGGATATTAATAAGGCTATGCAGCTTGTTGAGGTAGTAAACACAATAAAGGATGGGGCCTTTTCGGATATCATAGGTAAAAGTAATATAATAGAATATGTAAAAAGAATTGTATCATCCGTTGCTAAAACAACCTCAACAGTTTTATTGCTTGGTGAAAGTGGAACAGGGAAGGAACTTTTTGCAAAGGCAATTCATAGGTTAAGTAGCAGAGCAAATAATAAGTTTATTGCTATAAACTGTGCAACTTTACCAGAAAACCTATTAGAGAGTGAACTTTTTGGTTATGAAGAGGGAACCTTTACAGGAGCTCTAAAGGGTGGAAAAAATGGAATTTTTGAAGAAGCAAATGGAGGTACACTCTTTTTAGATGAAATAGGTGAAATGCCATTAAAATTGCAGGCTAAGATTTTAAGAGTTCTTCAGGATGGAGTAGTTAGGAGAATAGGCTCCAGTAAGGAGACAAAGGTAGATGTTAGAATTATAGCTGCTACAAATAGAAATATTGAGGATATGGTTAAAAATGGAGAGTTTAGAGAGGATCTTTATTATAGATTAAGTGTAATGCCTATTTATCTTCCACCACTTCGAGAAAGAAAGGAGGATATTCCACTACTTGTTAATTATTTTGTAGAGAATCTAAATAAAAAATTTAATAATAAGATAAAGAGAATAGATAAAGGTTATATAGAAGAGTTAATGAAATATAGTTGGCCAGGCAATATTAGAGAATTGCAAAATGTTGTAGAGAGGTCAATTATATTATGCGAAGGAGACACATTAATAAAGGATAACATCTACATAAATACCGATAAGTTTATACAAAATAATATTATTGATATAAGTGAAAAAGAAAGAACACTTGAAGAAATTGTATCTGAATGTGAAAGGGAAGTGATAAAAAGGGCATTAATTAAATACAAGAGCTACAGAGAGGTAGCGAAACATTTAGGAGTTTCCCATACAACTATAATGAATAAAATAAAAAAATATAAACTCTATTTGTAAACTTATATTTACATGAGTAAATATAAGTTTACAAATTTTAAGTTAAAGTGTAAACAAAACTTTACAACAATTTAAAATCCTTTGAACTTTCAGTGTTGTATTTTTGGTATCATATTTGCTTATACTTCATTGATAAAAGTTCAAAGGAGGAACCTTTATGGATAGGGAAAAAGCAAAAAATATGGGATTTTCAACAAAAGCAATACACGCAGGAAACCATAAAAATGAATTTGGTACATTAGCAACTCCAATATATCAAACTGCTACATTTGTTTTTGATAGTGCACAGCAGGGAGGAAACAGATTTGCAGGAAAAGAAGAGGGATATATTTATTCAAGGCTTGGGAATCCAACTGTTAGTGTGCTTGAGGAAAAAATAGCAATTTTAGAAGGTGCAGAGGCCTGTGTTGCAACATCATCTGGTATGGGTGCTATTTCTTCAGCACTTTGGACAGCACTTAAGGCAGGAGACCATATAGTTGCTGCAGATACATTATATGGCTGTACCTTTGCATATTTAAACCACGGACTTACAAGGTATGGAGTTGATGTAACATTTGTAGATGCTTCAAATCCAGAAAATATAAAGAATGCGATGAAGGAAAATACAAAGGCTATTTATATAGAAACTCCAGCAAATCCTAATCTTAAATTAATAGATATAAAAAAGGTAGCAGAAATTGCACATAGCAAAGAAGATTGTATATTAATTGTCGACAATACCTTCTGTACACCATATATTCAAAGACCAATTGAACTTGGTGCAGATGTAGTTGTGCACTCTGCAACAAAGTTTTTAAACGGTCATGGTGATGTTATTGCGGGTTTTGTTGTTGGAAAAAAGAGCTTCATAGATCAGGTTAGATTATTTGGTATAAAGGATATGACAGGTGCTTGTTTAAGTCCATTTGATGCATACCTAATTTTAAGGGGACTAAAAACACTTGAAATTAGAATGGAAAGGCACTGCAGTAATGCTTTAAAGGTTGCAAAGTTCTTAGAAGAACATAAGGCAGTTAAAAAGGTATACTATCCAGGCCTTGAAAGCTTTGAACAATATGAACTTGCAAGGAAACAAATGAGCCTACCTGGTGCTATTATAGCCTTTGAATTAAATGGTGGTGTTGAAGAGGGAATAAAGGTTCTTAATTCTTGTAAAGTATGCACCTTGGCAGTAAGCTTAGGGGATGCAGAGACTTTAATTCAACATCCAGCGTCAATGACTCATTCACCTTATACAAGGGAAGAAAGATTAAAGGCTGGTATATCTGATGGACTTATAAGACTTGCTGTTGGACTTGAAAATGCGGAGGATATTATAGCAGATCTAAAACAAGCTTTAGATGCTATAATATGATATAAAAATCTATAGAGGGGTAACACTATAAAAGGAGCAAAATATTTTGCTCCTTTTATTAATTAGGAATTTTTAATTTTTTCTTAATGACTTTATAACTACAATGGTATATAATAGCTGTAGAGGTGGTAATATGTTGTATATATGGATATTAGTTTCATTTACAGCAATTTTAATTGATGCACTTACAAGTAGTTTTATATTTTTTAGCTTTGCAATAGGAGGAATTGGAGCATTAATTCTTTTAATGTTTAATGCTTCAATTGCATTACAGATTATTATATTTATGGTACTTAGTATAGCGTCTATACTTTGGGTTGCACCTTTTGTTAGAAAGACACTTAAGAAAACACCACCTGCCTTTAAACCAATGGAGCAAAATTATATAGGCAGGGTATTGACGGCAGAGGAAGACATACAAGATAAGACACAAATCAAATATGAAGGTATATATTGGTATGTCTTGAATGTAGGGGAGCCAATAAAGAGGGGGGATAAATTTAAGATAAAAGGTATAGAAGGAAATAAGTTGATTGTTGAAAAATGTTAATTTCTTTTTTAAAAGGAGGGCTTATTTTTTTATGAACAAAAAAAGTTGTTAGGGGATTATGGATTTTAGCTGGTTGCTGTTTTATTATTGCTTCATTAATAAACTTAATTTTAAATACCGGAAAATGGTATATAATGATTATACAATTAGTTGCGGCAATTTTAATGTTTTTAAGTGAATACAAAATAAAAAATTCAATTAAGAAATAGTGGAGGGATTATAATGGACAAAATTTTATTAATAGTAGTATTGTTGTTCTTACTTATCATTATATTTTTAAGCATAAAAATAGTTAATACAGGTTATCTTTATGTAGTAGAAAGATTTGGTCAATTTCATAAAGTATTAGAGCCAGGGTGGCATATATTAATACCATTTGCTGACTTTGTTAGAGCGAAGGTTTCAACAAAGCAACAAATTCTAGATATTGAACCACAATCAGTTATAACTAAGGATAATGTAAAAATATCAATAGACAATGTTATATTCTATAAGGTTATGAATGCAAAGGATGCTATATATAATATTGAGAATTACAAATCAGGTATTGTTTATTCAACAATAACTAATATGAGAAATATAGTAGGTAATATGACACTTGATGAAGTTTTATCAGGAAGAGATAAAATAAATGCTGAGCTTTTAAGGGTTGTAGATGAAATAACTGATGCATATGGAATTAAGATACTATCAGTTGAAATCAAAAATATAATACCACCTGCCGAAATACAACAGGCAATGGAAAAACAAATGAAGGCAGAAAGAGATAAGAGAGCAGCAATACTTCAAGCAGAAGGTGAAAAGCAAAGTGCAATTGCAAGAGCAGAGGGACAAAAGCAGGCGATGATACTTCAAGCTGAGGCAGAAAGAGAAGCAAATATAAGACGTGCAGAAGGTATGAGGGAAGCACAGCTTCTTGAGGCAGAAGGTAAAGCTATGGCAATGGAAAGAATTGCACAGGCTCAAGCAGAGGCTATTAGAAAGGTTAATAATGCAATTCACGAATCAAATACTGATGAAGTGGTTATTGCATTAAAGCAGGTAGAGGCACTTCAAGAAATGGCTAAGAATCCAGCAAATAAGCTTATTATACCAAATGAGGTTGTTTCAACATTAGGAAGTATATCTGCTGTTGCAGAGATGATTAAAAAGTAAAGGAAGGCTGCATATGCAGCCTTCCGACTGTTGAAAAAGTTAGCCCCATGAAGGATTTCTTGGGCATCGCTTCTACGGCTTAAGCAATTCTAAGCTTTCTTTGTTTGAAAAAGTCCTACCCTCGCGATGCCATCGTCCTGATGGCCGCTCGGCTCGGTACGTCCTGTGCCGAATTATGGATTTTTTCAAAGTCGAAAAGCAAGAATTGCTATAGCTCATGAAATATGCCTTTTTAAAATCCTTTCATGTGGCTATTTTCATACTTTAGCTAACAAGTGGGGTTGTCAACAATATGAGCCTTTTAATTATTGCTTTAGTTTGAGAGTTATACTATAATGTAGGATGACAATATTTTGGGGAGTGAAAGGTAAAATTATGATAAAGTTTTACAATAGAAGAAATAAAGAATATCAAATAGAAAGGGTAGCGGGTAATTGGGCTATAAAATGGATATATGGTTCAAGGCTTGTTGGTGCAGGACTTCTTCACTTTTTAATTAAGAGAAGAATAGCTTCAAGGCTTTATGGTATTTATTGTTCACTGTCTGTTAGCAGAAAAAAGATAGATAAATTTATAAGGGATTTTAATGTGGATATGGATAGATTCCAAGTTCCAGAGGGTGGATTTAAGAGCTTTAATGAGTTTTTCTACAGAAAACTTAAGAAGGATATGATGAATATTGAAAAAGAGGATAGGGTTCTTATATCACCCTGTGATGGGAAGGTTTTGGCATATCAAAATATAGATATAGATATGCTTTTGCAGGTTAAGGGTATAACATATTCCTTAAGGGAATTAATTGGTGATGATGAGGTGGCTGACAAATATAATAAAGGAACTTGTTTAGTTTTTAGACTATGTCCATCTGACTATCATAGATTTCATTTTATAGATGATGGAATATGCGAAAAGACAAATAAGATAAAGGGATGCTATTATTCGGTGAATCCTGTTGCACTTGATAAAATAGAAAAGTTATTTTGTGAAAATAAGAGAGAATGGAGTATTTTTCATTCTAAAAATTTTGGGGATGTTCTCTATGTAGAGGTTGGAGCAACCTTTGTTGGTTCAATTGTTCAAACCTATAAGCCAAATGAAGAGGTTAAAAGGGGAGATGAAAAGGGATATTTTAAATTTGGTGCGTCAACAGTTATTCTTTTCTTTAAAGAAAATATAGCCATAATAGATGATGACATATTAGAACAGACACAAAAGGGTTATGAAACCTATGTTTATATGGGTGAAAAGATAGGAGTAAGAAGGGAGGAGTAATTCCTCCCTTTTTAATTTAAAAAAATTTAAAATTTAATTTTAAAACATAGAGGTAAATGTAGAAAAAACAAGAAAATATATGCAAATATTTGAAGGTATTAAGATACTAAAAAAATATCAGACAATAAAAACTAATACATAAAATTATTCAATTTATAAAATTTGCAAAATTAAAATTATGGGAGTAAAATTGTTTTATGATTTAGCTTCAGGGGGGTGAGAAAATGGAGGATAATGTTGAAAAGGTTATTCAAAATATAATACACATCGATAGGAGTGCTGAAGAACTTAGGAGAAAAGTTAATGAGGACGTTGGAAGAAAAAAAGCTGAATTTAATAGAAAAATAGAACTGGTGAAAAAGGAGATAGTGGATAAAAAAATTAATGAATTACAGGATATAAAAGATAGGGAAATGAAAAATATTCAAAATGAAGAGAAGAAAATAATCGGAATGTATAATTCTAAAGCAGATGAAATAGAAGGAAAGTATAGTTTAATAAAACAAGAGTTTTTAAAAGAAGTATATTGTGATATTTTTTTTGAAAAAGATAGGTGATGTTTATGCCTGCTGTTGTAAATTATGAGGCAATTAATACAAAGGTACATTCAATCTTAGGAAGAAGGTTAAAGGGTGATGACTATAAAAAATTATTATCCCTAACTTCAGTTAATGAAATTGCTCTATATCTTAGCAAAAATAGTGATTATGGCAGATATATAGCAAATGATAATCTAAATAGCATCCATAGATATGAATTAGAAAAAAAGTTAAAAATGATGTTAATCTATTATATTGACAAATTTGATAACTATTTTAGTGGAGAGTATAGGGATTTTTTTATGACCTTCTATTCAAAATATGAAATTTATGATTTAAAGAGGCTTGCAAGGATAATACACATTGAAGGTGAACTACAGTGCCTAAGAGAATACTTGATATTTGTTGATTATTACAAAAACATTAATGTCGATAATATTATAAAGGCAAAATCAATTGCTGAACTAATAGAGTTTCTCAATAATTCTGTATATTATCCATATTTAAAAAATTTATTAGACGGTAATAAAGAAGAAAATCTATTCAGATTTGAAATGGTATTAGATAAAACATATTTTTCGATTCTATTTAAGAAAATAAAAAAATTGTCAGGAACTGATAAAAAAGCATTCTTTGAAGTATTTGGACCCATTATTGATATGATAAACCTCCAATGGATATATAGAGGTAAAAAATTTTATAATATGTATTCGGATGAATTATTTAATTACACCATTGATGGGGGTGGAAAATTAAATTATAAAAGCATTAAGGAATTATGTTATTCAAAAACCATTGAGGAATTAGAGGATAGAATAAAGCTTACTCCATATTCATTTCTAATTAAAGGAGATGATATGCAGGATATACATATGGAAAGAAGGATGAATAGATATATATATTATAAATTAATAAATATAATTAGAAAAAATAAGAGGGACATATCAAATGTACTATCTTTAATGCAGATAATAGAATTTGAGATAAGAGACATTGTTTCAATTACTGAAATGGTTAGGTACGGAATAGAACTTAGTCAGTCAAATAATTTTTTAATAAAGGCTGTCTAACTGTGGGGTGGTTTTATGGCGGTTGCCAAGATGGAGTTTGTTAATATTATTGGCCATATGGATATGCTGGAGGATATAGCAAAAAGGATTGTGTTGTCTGAATCAATACATTTTGTAAATGCAATGTCAGAGATTAATGAAAATAATTTCCCGATACTTCAAGCAAAGGACGAAGTTGATGCGGTTATAGAGTTTAATTATATAAAGCAGTATCAATCTAATTTAGATTTAAATGAGATAAATAAAGTTTATGATGAACTCTGCGATATGTTTGAAATAAGGAAAAAATATCAAAAAAAGATTGTAGAACAGGACTATGTGTTTTTAGATGATGTAAATAAACTTAAGAGAATTTATGAGGAGGTAAACGAGGAAAACAGAGAGCTAAATAAATTGCAGGAGGAACATAGACAGATTGGTGAGATTGAGAATTATATTAAAAAAATAAAGAATGTTAATATCAATTTAGATGACCTGATTAAAATGAAATATATTGATTTTATTATGGGGAAAGTTTCGAACTATAATATGGAAAAACTAAAAAAGAATTATGAGAATATACCTGCAATAGTTTTAAAACTTGATAAGAATCAAGATTACTCAATGGTAATGGTGTTTGTTCCTAAGGTTGTTGAAATTGAAGTAAGAAGGGTATTGAATTCATTAGAGTTTGATGAATTGCAGTTGAATTTTAAATTTAGTGGTAGTCCTAATCAGTGGGTTACTGATATAGAGAATAGAAAAAGGCAAATAGAGAATGAAATAGCAATAATCAAAAACAAAATAAAGGAGCTTAAAAAGGAATATATAAATTTTATTGAAGTATTTTATTCTAAACTTTTAATGCAATATAAGATAGAAGAGCTCAAGTCAAATATGGGCTGTACAAATGAATTTTTCTATATGAGTGGATGGATACCAAGTTTTAAAAAGAAGGCTCTATCAAAATACTTGGGAGATTATGAAAATAAGTTGATTATAATTTATAAGGATTATAAAAATTTAAGGGAGGGATTAGAGCCACCTACCTGTATCTATAATGGTTTCTTATTACGTCCTTTTGAGTCGGTGGTTAAACTTTATGGTATACCGTCCTACAATGAATTAGATCCTACTGCCTTTGTAGGATTAAGCTATATGTTTTTATTTGGAGCTATGTTTGGTGATGTGGGACAAGGGCTTGTTCTTTTGACCTTAGGATTAATTTTGGAAAAGAAAAAGGCAAGACCTAATTTAGGTGGGGTTCTTGCAAGGCTTGGTATAAGTTCAACAGTTTTTGGTTTTTTGTATGGAAGTGTCTTTGGATTTGAGGATATCATTGAAGCACTTTTAGTTAGACCTATGGCAAGTATAGATAAGGTTCTAATTTGGGCAGTTGGTATAGGTGTTTTCTTGTTAAGTATAGGATATTTATACAACCTAATTAACTGTTTTATAAAAAAGGATGTTGAAAATGGTTTGTTTAGCAGAAATGGATTGGCTGGACTTGTTTTTTATTGGCTTCTTTTATACTTAATAGTTTCAAATGTAAGAGACGCAAAGACAATTATACCAAGTTCACTAATAACATTAATACTTGTTTTTCTATTGATTTTAATGCTGCTTAAGGAACCTTTAGCTAATTTAATAAAGGGAAATAAAGAGCTCTATAGTGAGTCAAAGTCAGATTATTATATTGAAGGTGGATTTGGCGTACTTGAAACACTACTAAGTATGCTAAGTAATACGCTATCTTTTATTAGAGTAGGTGCCTTTGCAATAAATCACGTTGGCCTTTTTATAGCTTTTGAAACGTTGGCAAAAATGATGGGAAATGAACTTGAAAGCATTTTAATGATTGTATTTGGAAACATTGTGATTATTGGGCTTGAGGGCTTGATAGTTTTTATTCAAGGGCTAAGACTTGAATATTACGAACTTTTTAGTAAATTTTTTAGTGGTACAGGGTATGAATATAATCCAGTAAAACTATAAAAGGGGAGGAATTTTTATGTATGTATTTATAATATTAGCTGTTTTAATTGTTGTATTAACAATCTCAAAAGGGGTAGTAAAGTTCTTTAAGGGAGAAGAGACAAATGCATTAGGTGTAAAAAAGGCTATAAAGGCAAATGTATTTTCATTTATACCTGTTTTAACAGGACTTATTATAACAATGATACCACAGGTTGCAAATGCAGCAGGAACTAATAATCCTTCTGCAGGTATTGGTTTTTTAGCTGCAGGATTAAGTACCGGTCTTGCTGCAATAGGTGCAGGTTATGCGGTAGGTTCAGTTGGTTCATCAGCACTTGGTGCGGTATCTGAGGATCCAAAGATATTAGGTAAAACACTTATTTTTGTTGGTCTTGCAGAGGGTATTGCAATTTATGGATTAATCATTTCAATAATGATATTAGGAAGGCTGTAGGAAGTGGTTTTATGATTATATATTTAATTTCTGATAATAGAGATACATTAGTTGGTTTAAGACTTGCAGGAATAAAGGGTAGGGTTGTTCATGAAAGAAGTGAAGCAAAGGAAGCCTTAAATATAGCTCTACAGGATAAAAATATAGGAATACTTGCGATAACGGAAAAGGCTGCTGAACTTATTAAAGATGAAATTACCGAGATTAAACTAAAAAAACCTTATCCACTAATTGTAGAGATACCTGATAGACACGGTTCAAATAAGGATAATGATTATATATTAAACTATGTTAGAAATTCTGTGGGCATAAAAGTTTGAGGTGATTTTTATGATAACTATAGAAGAAAAACTAAATCTTTTTACTAAATTGGTCTATGAAAAGGTTGAAAAGGAAAATAGAATTGTTATTCAAAAGTTTGAGGAAGAATATGGAAAAATTTTAAGTGAAAAAAAGAAGGAATTTGAAGAAAAGGCAAGTAAGTTGGATAAGAAGGTAAAAAGCGAAATAGAACTTTATAGAACGCAAACATTATCTAAGGCACACATAAGAGGAAAGAAAATTATATTAGAAAGAAAAAATAATATTTATAACAAAGCAATAGAGGATGTGATTTGTTATATAAATGAAAATAAGAACAAAAAAGAATATAAACAATATTTTTCTAACAAGCTGATTAGCATAATAAAAAATAATGATATTAAAGAGGCAAATTTGATAGTGAATAGGCAGGATTGGAATTTATGGGGTAGTGATGTAGAAGGAGAGTTAAGAAGTGTTTTAAAGGTAATTTTTGATGAAAATGTAAGTGGAGGTTTTATATTAGTTGATTTTAAAAATAATTTTAAATATGATTTTTCTATTGAAAATATAGTAGAAGAATATAGAGAAAAAATAGGAGAAAAATTATTTGCTATGCTATAGGTGGTGGTAAAATGGAGGGTTCAGCAGGAAGAGTAGTTTATGTAAATGGTCCTGTTGTAAAGGCAAGGAATATGAAAAACTTTAAAATGAGAGAAATGGTTACTGTTGGTGAAAAAAAGTTAATTGGAGAAGTTATTTCTATTGATGGAGAATTAGGCACAATTCAGGTTTATGAAGAAACAACTGGAATAAAAATAAATGATGAAGTTGTTTCAACACAAAAACCTTTGTCAGTTACTTTAGGGCCTGGTATAGTTGGAAATATTTTTGATGGTATACAGAGACCATTGAATATTATATTTGACAAATCAGGAAATTTTATTAAAGAGGGTATAGGGCTTGCAACAATAGACAAAAAGAAAAAATGGTATGTAGAATTAACGGTTAAGGTTGGTGATGAACTAAAGGAAGGAGATATATTTGGTACTGTAGATGAAACTCCTTTAATAAAACATTATTTAATGGTTCCACCAAATATAAAGGGAAAGGTTGAAGAAGTCAAACCAAATGGAGAGTATGATTTAGAAACAATATTAGTGAAGTTAGATAGTGGTGCTGAACTTAAAATGTATCAGGAATGGCCGGTTAGAATTCCAAGACCAGTTAAAGAGAGACTACCTATACAAAAACCTCTTATAACTGGTCAAAGAGTTATTGATACTTTTTTTCCTATAGCAAAGGGTGGAACTGCTGCTATACCAGGTGGTTTTGGAACTGGTAAAACAATGACTCAGCATCAACTTGCTAAGTGGTCGGATGCCGATATAATTGTGTATATTGGATGTGGAGAACGTGGAAATGAGATGACGGAAGTTTTAGAGGATTTTCCAAAGTTAATAGATCCAACATCAAATCTACCCTTGATGAATAGAACAATACTTATAGCAAATACATCAAATATGCCAGTTGCTGCAAGAGAAGCATCTATATACACAGGGATAACTATAGCTGAATACTTTAGGGATATGGGATATAATGTCGCTATTATGGCAGATTCAACTTCAAGGTGGGCAGAGGCACTAAGAGAAATATCAGGAAGGTTAGAGGAAATGCCAGCAGAAGAAGGTTATCCTGCATATCTTCCATCAAGATTGGCAGAGTTTTATGAAAGGGCAGGTTATGTTAAGACACTTAATAATAAAGAGGCTTCAGTTACAATAATTGGAGCAGTTTCACCAGCAGGTGGAGATTTCTCTGAACCTGTTACACAAAATACAAAGAGATTTGTTAGTGCCTTTTTGGGGTTAGATAGAAAGCTTGCCTATTCAAGACACTATCCTGCTATAAATTGGCTGTCGAGTTATAGTGGATATATTACACAACTTGAGGATTGGTATAAACAAAATGTAGCAGAGGATATGATTTTTTTAAGAGGAGAAATGATGAAGGTTTTGCAGGAGGAAAGTAAGCTGTTAGAGACAGTAAAATTAGTAGGTGAGGATGTACTTCCTGATCAGCAGAGATTAATTCTTGAGATTGCAAGACTTTTGAAGGTAGGATATTTGCAGCAAAATGCCTATCATAAAGACGATACATTTGTTCCTTTAGTTAAACAGTATATGATGCTTAAAGTTATTGATAATTTTTATAAACTTGCAAAGGAAGCTGTTAAGGTAGGGGTTCCTATTTCTGTAATCAAGACGAGTGAGTTGTTTTATAGAATAATAAAAATGAAATATGAAATACCCAATGATTATGGAGATAAATTTGATTTGTTGATGGAAGATATTAATGAATATTTCTCTAATTTAATAAGAGAATATGAGGGTGATTAATATGCATAAGGAATATTTGAGTTTAAAGAAAATAGAAGGCCCTCTTATTGTAGTAGAAGGGGTTGAGGGTGTATCTTATAACGAAATGGTAGAGATAAAGGTGCAGGGAGAAACAAAGCACGGTAAGGTTGTACAGCTCAATAACGATTTAGCAATAGTGCAGGTTTTTGAGAATACTTCAGGAATGTCTGTAAATAATATTTCTGTAAAGTTTACAGGAAAACCTTTAGAGATTAAACTTTCAAGGGAAATATTAGGTAGAATGTTTAATGGAATAGGTCAGCCTATAGATGGAGGGGGGGCCAGTTTTTAGCGGAATTAAGTTTGATGTAAATGGAAGTCCAATAAATCCAGTTGCAAGAAGGTATCCAAGAAACTATATTCAAACAGGTATATCAGCTATAGATACACTTACCACATTAATAAGAGGTCAAAAACTGCCTATATTTTCAGGCAATGGGCTACCACATAATCAGATAGCTGCTCAAATTGTAAAGCAGGCAAAGGTTGCAGAGGGAGAAGGGGAATTTGCAGTCGTTTTTGCTGCTATGGGAATTAAGCACGATGATGCCCATTATTTTATAAAGACATTTCAAGAGGCTGGAGTTTTAGATAAGGTTGTTATGTTTATGAATTTGGCAGATGATCCTGTAGTTGAAAGGATTGTAACACCAAGATGTGCCCTAACTGCGGCAGAATATTTAGCTTTCTATGAAAATATGCATATATTAGTTATAATGACTGATATTACAAGTTACTGTGAAGCATTGAGAGAAATATCAGCAGCAAGAGAGGAAGTACCTGGTAGAAAGGGATATCCTGGGTACCTATATTCAGATTTGGCAAGCCTATATGAAAGGGCTGGTATGGTTGAAGGCTCTAAAGGTTCAATTACTCAAATACCAATATTAACAATGCCGAATGATGATATAACACATCCTATACCGGATTTAACAGGATATATTACAGAAGGACAGATAGTTTTAAGCAGAGAAATATATCAAAGGAATATTTATCCGCCAATAAATATACTGCCCTCACTTTCAAGACTTATGAAGGATGGAATAGGTGAAGGCTACACAAGAGAAGACCATCCTGATGTGGCTAATCAATTATTTTCCTCCTATTCAAGGGTTCAGGAGGTTAAGGCACTATCGCAGGTTATAGGAGAGGATGAACTATCTGAAATAGATAAAAAGTATTTAGAATTTGGAGAAGCATTTGAATATAGATTTTTGAGGCAGGAGTTTAATGAAAATAGAGATATAAATAGAAGTTTGGAAATTGCTTGGGAAATATTATCAATACTACCTAAGAACGAATTGGATAGAATTAGCCCTAAGTTCTTAAATGTATATTATAGAGGGTGATTAAATGGAAAATATTGCACCAACAAAATCTAACCTTATGAGTGCTAAATCAACATTGGAGTTTTCTAAAAAGGGATATGAACTTTTAGACCAGAAGAGAAATGTTCTAATTAGAGAAATGATGGGATATGTTAATAAAGCAAAGGATATACAGGAGATGATAAATAAAAAGTTTGAAGAAGCCTATGAGGCACTTAGAATGGCAAACATAACAATGGGTGTTTCAACGGTTGAGGAGATATCCCATTCTGTTCCAGAAAATGGGCAGTTTAATTTACTGTTTAAAAGTGTAATGGGGGTTGAAGTGCCCATAGTACGATATGATAAGAAACATAAAGAGCCAACCTATAGCTTTTATCAAACCAATACTGCTATGGATATTGCTTTTATTAAGTTTTCAGAAATAACATATCTCATTATGGAATATGCAGAGGTTGAAAATGCAGTGTTTAAACTTGCTATGGAAATAAAAAAGACTCAAAAAAGAGCCAATGCACTTCAAAACATACAGATACCAAAGTATGAGGAGATAGTAAAATATATACAGGATGTTTTGGAGGAAAAGGATAGAGAGGATTTCTTTAGGTTGAAGGTTGTTAAGAAGAAGAGTCAAAGGAAAAAGGCTAAGGCATAGGATTTTTATCCTATGCCTTATTATGCTGTTGAAAAAGTAATATGTTGAAAAGCCCCATGAAGGATTTCTTGGGCATCGGTTCATTTCGCCAAGCAATTCTAAGCTTTTCTTTATTTGAAAAAGTCCTACCCTCGCGATGCCATCGTCCTGATGGCCGCTCGGCTCGGCACGTCCTGTTCGAAAAGCAATAATTGCTAAGGCTCATGAAAGAGCCTATTGAAATCCTTTCATGGGGCTATTTCAGATTTTTTCTAACAGTTAGGTTTGTCAACAAACTGATAAGAGGTACACACTCTTATGCCACCTGAGTGCTTTGTTTAAGTTTTTCTATCCTTTGAGAAATCTTTTCTAATCTATATTTTAATAATATAGATATCATAATAGAAGCTACCATAAATGCTAATAAAACTACTACATCTCCCCTTAATACACCATAATCTATACCAGAGATAATCTCTCTAAGTGCTGATGTAGCATAGGTCATTGGAAGATATGGATTTATTTTTACAAAGAAATTTGGAACAAGTTCAAGTGGGAATGTTCCTGCACAGGAAGTAAGTTGTAGCATTAAAAGTACAAGTGATAGGAACCTTCCTGCATCTCCAAATATCATTATTAATGCTTCTATTACTGATATAAACACAAAGGATAATAATATATTAAATCCATAAAATAGTACCAAGCTCTTAACTTCTAAATTTAAAACGTGTATCAAAATAAAGCTTGATGCTACTGCCTGTAATATTCCAAGGAATGCAAAGGTAATAAACTTACCAAATATTATAGCAGCTGGGTGTCCTTTAAATTCATCATCAACTTCACCAGAGACTATAAAGAACATTATAAGTGCTCCAACCCAAAGTGATAGTGGGATAAAATAAGGAGCAAAACCTGTACCATAGTCAGGAACGTGATTGATTGGCTGTTCATTTAGTCTTACTGGTTCAGACATAAACTTTGACATATCCTCTGATGAGAACTTCAATTTATTATTTATCTTATCATATCCTTCAGTTAATCCATCCTTTAATTCTAAAGTCCCATCAGCTAATTTATTTAATCCATCATTTAATTTTAATGAACCATCATATAATCTATCTGTTCCACTATTTAATGAAACTAAACCATCATTTAACTTTAGTGAACCATCATAAAGTTTTACTGCTCCATCCTTTAGTGCAGCTGTACCATTGTTAAGTTCTAATGAACCTAAATAAAGTTTATTTAAGCCTTCACTTAGCTCTCCTGTTTTGCTCTCTGCCACATTTAATCCATCTTTTATCTTTTCTGCTCCCAGCTTAAGCTCTGCAACTCCATTTGAAAGCTTTGCAACTCCTTCATTAGATGAAAGCTGTGCAACTTGTCCTAAGCCAGTTTTTAATGATAATGCACCATTTTTAGCTTCATTTAAACCATTTAATAGTGCTGTAAGACCTTGAGCTGAGCTTCTATTTGCTTCTGCAAACTTTTGTGTTCCTTCTGCTACTTGTTTTGTGCCCTCTTTTAAAGTTGCAGTTGCCTGCACTAATGTATCCACAGCAGCAGCCGATTCCTTAAGAGGTTTTGATAAATTTTGCTTTATATTCTTTTCTTGAATTGCTGATAATACTAATTTTGCTTCATCCACCTTACCTGCATCTAAAAGTACCTTTGCTGAATCTATCGCATTTGCTACTTCATCTATACCTTGGGCTGCACTATTTAACTTTATACCCATATTAAGTGCACTTACTTGTTCATTTAAATTTTTAGCACCATCTGCAACCTGATTTGCACCATTTGCAAGTGTATCTACATCCTTTTGTCCAGCCTCAATTAGTGACTTAAACTGTGAAACTCTGTTGACTATTTCATTTAATCCCTCTTCAAGTTTTATTGAACCTTCATAAAGCATTTGAATTCCAGATTTAGCATTTAAAAGATTTGGTGCAAATACCGACATACCTTGAACTATCTTCTCAAGTCCCTCTACTAAACTTGTCTGTCCACCCTTTAATGAACTCAAACCATCCTTTAAATTTTTAGAACCTTCACTTGCTGTTTTTAAACCATCTGATAGCTTCATAGAACCATCATTTAACTTTTCTGCACCATTGTTTAAAGTACCTAAACCATCCTTCAATTGTTTTGAACCATCACTTAGCTTAACAATTCCATCCTTTGCCGTCTTTAATCCATCTGATAATTCCTTTGAACCATCCCTTAATTTTATTGCTCCATCATTAAGCTCTATACTACCATCCATTGCCTCTGAAAGTCCATCTTTGACCTCATATAAGCTGTCAATTACAACCTTTGAAGCTTCTTGTGTAATTGATTTTGCAATTTCATCCTTAAGTTCAAGCATTACTCTTGAGGATACCTGTGCTGCCAAGAAATTTTTCTTTTCATTAGGTATATAGATAAGCTCGGCCTTATCTATTTTCCCCTCTGACGCATCAGTTATCCTCTTTGAGAAATCCTCTGGGATTATAACAGCTGAGTAGTATCCTTTATTATTTAGCCCATCCATAGCTCTGTTGTAATCCACAAATTCCCATTTTATTTTTGTGTTATCTCTTAGTTCATCTACTATATCATCGCCGTAATTTACTCTTTCTCCATCCTTTGTGCTTCCCTTATCTAAATTTACCACCGCAACTGGCATCTTATCGAGTTTACTGTAAGGATCCCAGAAGGCATATAGGTATAAGAAGCTATAAAGAAGAGGCATTAAGGATACAACAATCACCGCTACCCGATTAAATCTGTTGGTAAACAAATTTTTTAAATCCTTCTTTGCAATTTTAAATGCTCTCATTTTTTCACCTCCCTAATTATACTGGTCAGTATAATAATACATCTTTTATACTGACCAGTCAATATATTTTTATACTAATTAGTTTAAAATTTTATGTATTTTTTGTTAATACATTTTTTACATAAAAAAGAGGTAAACTAAAGTTTACCTAAGATTGTTGACAAACCTACTTGTTATCTAAATTTTAAAAAAGCCCCATCAAAGGATTTCAATAGGCTCTTTCATGAGCTTTAGCAATTCTTAGCTTTTCGACTTTGGAAAAGTCCGTAATTCGGCACAGGACGTGCCGAGCCAAGCGGCCATCAGGACGATGGCATCGCGAGGGTAGGACTTTTTCAAACAAAGAAAAGCTTAGAATTGATTAGCGAAATGAACGAATGCCTAAGAAATCCTTCATGGGGCTAATTTATACACGAGTTTATCTCTTCCCTATACCTCTCATTATAAATTCAATAGTCTCCTCAATTATATCATTTGCATTTTTATCCTTATGTATTAAGCTATATACTACAGTTGAAGCCATTATTCCAAAGAAGTTATACACTTTAACCTTTATATCAGTTCCATCTATCAATCCTGCATCTGCAGCCTCTTGTAAATACCCTTCTATAAGGTTAAAATATCTATTCAATATCTCTCTTAATTGATTTTGTCTCTCTTCATCTCCCCACATCTGGCTTAATATAGTCTTGAAAAACTCTATATATTTTATTACTAAATCTAATTGAACTTTACATACCATTCTTAATTTTTCAATGGGATTTTCTAAGTGTTTTGTCTTATCAATTATTTCATCCTCCATCATTTTTAGACCTTCATCTATTATAAACTTAAAAATGTCCTCCTTGCTTTTAAAGTGATAATAGAGGGTTCCTTTTGCAACACCTGCTGTTTCAGCAATCTCATCCATTGTAGATTTATGATAACCCTTTTGTGAAAAGGCCTTTATTGCTGCCTCGAAAATTATCTTTTTTGTCTTATTCATATCATCACCTCTTCCTTAGTAGTACAAGTTAATTATTACATATTTTTTGTATTTAGACAAGATAGTCTAAAAATTTTTATTATTCTAATTGTTATTTATTTATTGCCTTCTAAATATATTTTATTAGATACCATTTTGGAGGCGTTAATTTGTATTTGTTGATATTTAAAATTATCCTATTTTTAACATTTAATTTCAATAGTATATATACAGTGGGTAGTAAAACTATAGAAGACTATATAACTAATAAAGAAAATTATAAATACAATTTAAGCCAAACTTATGATTACAGGGAAGAAGAATTTTACATAAATAAGATCTATGTAAAACTAAATAATAGACAGATAGCTTCCTCTGTTACTCTTCCTTTAATAACTAATGAAAAAGAAAAACATAAAAGCAATTCTAAAGTAATATATCTAACCTTTGACGATGGGCCAAGCAAGTTAACCCTTGATGTACTTAAAGTTTTAGATGAACATAAAGTTAAAGCTACATTTTTTGTTATTGGAAATAAAGTTAAACAATATCCTGAAATAACTAAAGAAATACACGAAAAGGGCCATCTATTAGCACTCCACTCCTATTCCCACGACTATAAAAAAATATATAGTGATTATGAAAACTTCATAAACGAAATGGAATATACACAAAATCTAATCTATGATATTGCAAAATATAAATCATACATAATTCGATTCCCAGGTGGAAGCTACAAAAGGCTTAATGCAGAATTTTACAATTTGTTAAAGAAAAAAAATTATAAAATATATGATTGGAATATCTCCAGTGGAGATGGAATAGGCAAAAATAATGATCCTGAAACTATATATAAAAACGCAACTAATTATGGCAAAAATTCAAAGATAATACTCCTTATGCACTGTAGGCAAACTGATAACGAAACATTATGTGCTCTTCCTAAAATAATTGACTTCTACAAGAAAGAAGGTTTTAAATTTGAAACATTAGATAAATATGAAGATGATTATGTCTTCCCCTTTAAGTAGGTTTTTACCTACTTTTTTTGTAACCAAAATTGATTTTATTACATAGATTATTATTAGAAATGCATTAATTCGACAAGGAAGAAGGTGAATATATGGATATATCAAATTTATTATCCTGCTGTCCAACAGGTCAACCAACAAATACTAACACTTGGGCATGGTTTTTAATACTTTTAATAATATTAGGGTATGGAAATCAGGGATATGGATGCTCATGCAGAAGGTGCAGAAGAAGACACCATCGCTGTGATGACTTCTTTGGAGGAGATTCACTATTTGCTCTACTAATTTTAGCATTGATATTCCTGCTTTCCAAATCCCCATGCACCACTACCACAACAACTTGTTAATATCCTATAGGTAAAGGGGGGTTTGCTATGTCAAAGAAATGTTGTGGTCTCAACAATATGTGCAGCTTAATAATACTACTTCTTATCCTATTACAATTTGGCAGAAGAGGACCTGGCTGCCATAATGACAGTCCAGTAGATTGCATCGGAGGAAATACTACAATTGACAACAGCGTTCTATTTGTAATTGTACTCTACTATCTAATTTGCTGCGGCTGTGGCAAGAAGTAATTAAATGCTGCTAATATTAGAAGCATATGGGGATGGGCATCCATCCCCATACATAGAAATTTAAGGAAGTGATTAGATGGGCCACCACAAAAAACACCATAAACATAAGCACCACAACCAAGACTTAAATAATCAACTTGATTTAAATAATGTTGATATGTCTCAAATTCAAAACATAATGCAAAACATTGATATGAATCAATTAAGTGCAATGTTATCTAATCTAAACCTACCACAAGGGCAAAGCAATATCAATTTATCACAAAATAATCTAACCTATCCACAAAACAACGTAATTGCCGTATTATCTGCTCTTAAACCCTTCCTACCAGAGCATAGGTGCAATATAATTGATAGAATAATTGAGAGTTTGTCAAACATACCATTTTAGAAAAAAGCCTTAAACAAAATTTTGTTTAAGGCTTTTTTCTATATTGATTAGCCCCATGAAGGATTTCTTGGGCATCGATTCATTTCCCTAAGCAATTCTAAGCTTTTCTTGGTTTGAAAAAGTCCTACCCTCGCGATGCCATCGTCCTGATGGCCGCTCGGCTCAGAACGTCCTGTGCCGAATTACGGACTTTTTCAAAGTCGAAAAGCAATAATTGCTAAAGCTCATGAAAGAGCCTATTGAAATCCTTTCATGGGGCTTTTTCATATTTTAGCTAACAAGTAGTTTTGTCAACAATCAGGCCTTTTTCTAAAATAACAATGCAATACCTACATTGTTAAGTAATTTTATCGCTACAAGTACTATTGATGATGTGAAGTTAGTTATAAAGTGGTTTAGAACTGCTGCTTTATATCCATATTTGTCATAAAATATACAATTAATAACCCCAAGAGAAAAAGTAGCAATTGAACTTACTAAATTAAAATGTAATAGCATAAAAAGAGCACTTGAAATAAGTACAGCTATTGTTTTTCCATATTTTCTACTAAAATTTCGATAAAAAATATGTCTAAAAATAAATTCTTCAACATAAGGAGCAAATAAATTTATTACAAACATCAAAAATACCAACTTAATCCAACTTGAAGTTTGAATCATATCAACGATTGTCTGTTGTTTTGGCTCAATTCCAATCTTTACTAAAAATATTGCAAAAAGTGCAGTAATAAGCATTGTAATAAGTTTAAGAGCAAAACTAAATAAAATTATCTCAAACTTTTTATCCCCTAAGGGTTTTATAAGCTTATTTTCTTCTTTGTTACCCCTTTTTTTCTCCTTCTGTAAAATTAAAAGCACTAATACAAAAGGAAAAAGATTTTGTGTAAATAAAGACAATACAACATAAAAAATAAAAATTATAACTACATATTTCTTTTTTGTTCTATTTAAAATTTGTCTTCTAAAAACCATCCACGGAATTAATATTATTATAAAAAAAATAATCAATTCCTTTATTAAATCTAAAAAACTTATCATAGTTTTATCCCCCAAAACCAATAAATTCATATAAGATTAATTATCTAAAAGGTGCTATAATTATAGCACCTTTTAGTTTATTCAATTATACTACATTCATTTTTAATTATCTCCCATAATTCGTCCTTACCTCTTTTAGTTTCTGATGAAAAGAGTACAAATCTTTCTTCCTCCGTTAATTTAAGAGATTTTTTTATTAGTGGCACCTGCTTCATTAGCTGATTATTGCTTAATTTATCAGACTTAGTAGCTACAACCACTACCTTTTTTCCAGTCTGCCTCATCCACTCAAGCATTAACTTATCATCCTGCGTAGGTTCGTGCCTTATATCAACAAGCAGAATAACCAATCTCAATTCATCTCTTCCATTTAAATATCCCTCAATCATTGCACCCCATTTTTTCTTTTCTTCCTTAGAGACCTGTGCATATCCATAACCTGGAAGGTCAACCAAGAATAATGCATCATTTATATTATAAAAGTTAATTGTTCTTGTCTTACCAGGCTTACTACTGGTTCTTGCTAATGCTTTTCTATTAACAAGTGCATTAATGAGGGAAGACTTTCCAACATTAGACCTTCCTGCAAAGGCTACTTCTGGATATCCTTTAGTTGGATATTGAGATTTTAGTGCTGCAACACATTCAATCTCTGCTTTTCTAATAATCATAAATTACCTCCTTAGTGCAATATCCAGCACTTCTTCTACTCTTTCAACAAATTTAAACTCAATTTTTTTCTTTATGTTTTCAGGTATCTTTTCTATATCTTTTTTATTATCCATAGGTAAAATAACTGTCCTTATTCCTGCTCTATAGGCTGCAAGTGCCTTTTCCTTAACTCCACCTATAGGTAAAACACGTCCTGTTAACGTAATCTCCCCTGTCATAGCAACATCACTTCTTACTGGTGTCTTCGATAGGGCTGATACCATTGCTGTTATCATTGTAACGCCTGCTGATGGTCCATCCTTTGGAACAGCACCCTCTGGTACGTGAATATGTACATCTACATTTTTATAAAAATCTTCATCTATGTTAAATTCCTTAGCATGTGCTCTGACAAAGCTGTAACCGGCTCTTGCTGATTCCTTCATTACATCACCTAATTTTCCTGTTAGTTCAAGCTTACCAGTACCAGCCATTGGAATTACCTCAACCGGAAGAGTATCTCCACCATATGCTGTCCAAGCTAATCCCATAACAACACCTATTTGATCCTTCTTGTTCATCTCTTCGTATTTATATCTTGGAGCTCCAAGATATTTTGCTAAGTTTTGCTGAGTTATCTTTATCTTCTTTTCTCCATTTTCTAAAATTTCAATAGCTGCCCTTCTACATATTGTACCTATTTTTCTCTCAAGATTTCTAACACCTGATTCTCTTGTATATAGATTAATAACGTCCTTTATTGCCTTGTCACTAAAGCTAATAATGTCCTCTTTAATACCGTTTTCTTTTACTTGCCTTGGAATTAAATAATCCTTACAAATATGTAGTTTTTCTTCATCTGTATAACCAGATATTTCAATAACTTCCATTCTATCTAAAAGTGGTCTTGGAATTGTATCCAACGTATTTGCTGTTGTTATAAATAAAACCTTCGATAAATCAAATGGAAGTTCTATGTAATGGTCTCTGAAGCTGTGATTTTGCTCTGCATCTAAAACCTCAAGCAATGCATCCGCTGGATCTCCCTTAAAGTCTGAACTCATCTTATCTATTTCATCAAGTAAGAACACAGGATTCTTTGAACCTACCTGCTTCATACCATTTATTATTCTTCCTGGCATTGCTCCAATATATGTTCTTCTATGTCCTCTAATTTCAGCCTCGTCCCTTACACCACCTAAGGACATCCTAACAAACTTTCGTCCAAGTGAATTTGCGATTGACCTTGCAATAGATGTTTTACCTACCCCAGGAGGACCAACTAAACATAATATAGGCCCCTTCATACTCTTATTTAACCTTGTTACTGCAAGATATTCAAGTATTCTCTTTTTAACATCTTCAAGTCCAAAGTGTTCCTTTTCTAATACTTCTCTAACCTTCTTAATATCTTCTATATCCTTTGTTTCTTTACTCCAAGGTAAGTTTACAACCCAATCCAAATAGGTTCTTATAACACCTGTTTCCGGTGATTGTGAGCCTAACTTTTCCATCCTTGAAAGTTCATATAATGCCTTATCCTTTGCTTCCTTTGGCATTTTTGCCTTATCTATCTTCTTCTTATAGTCCTCTATCTCTGCTTGTATACCATCTCTATCTCCTAATTCCTCTTGAATTGCCTTTAGTTGCTCTCTTAGATAGTATTCCTTTTGCATCTTATCTATTTTTTTCTTAACCTTTGCACTTATCTTTCTTTCAATTTTTAATATCTCTATCTCTCTTGCTAAAATCTCAAGAAGCTTAGTTAATCTCTCCTTTGGTTCTATTGCCTCTAAAAGTTCCTGTCTATTTTCCTGTTTTATAATTAAATATGATGTTATAACATCTGAGAGTTTACTTGCGTCATCTATATCAATCACTGTTTCTATAACATCTTCAGGAATTGTTGGGTTTAATGATATGTACTCCTCAAACTCATCTAAAACTTGCCTCATAAGTGCTTCTATTTCGACACTTAAATTTACCTTCTTTTCTTCAAACACAATAGCCTTTGCCTCAAAATAAGGTTCAGTTTGGGTAAATTCTAAAACTTCTGCTCTATTTATACCTTCAACAAGAACTCTAATATTATCTCCGGGAAGCTTTAGTATTTGTTTTATTTTTGATATTGTTCCAATTTTGTATATATCATCAAAGTTTGGATCTTCAACCTTTAAATCCCTCTGTGTAACAAGTAAAATTGTTTGATCGTTAACCATAGCCTCTTCTAATGCAGCAATAGACTTTTGTCTTCCTACATCAAAATGCAAAACCATATGTGGAAATATAGTCAATCCTCTAAGCGGTATAAGAGGTAATTTAACTTCTGTCATATAATCAACTCCTTTCAAGGCCGTATCAATTAATATATTATAACCTATAACATACAATTTTTTCAACTTTTCTTTTACTTTACAAAATTAAAGGTATGCTAGTATATGCATACCTTTACATTATTATTTTTATAAATTACTAGCTGTCAATATACCTATATCAGATATTTCTTTATCGATAATAACTCGTTTGTTTTCATATATAATTGCATTTTCTATAACCTCTTTTATATGTTCAACTGGAACTATCTCTATATCATATTCTTTAAAACTATCCTGATAATTGTCCTTTGGTATTAATACCCTTTTAACACCTGCTCTCTTTGCTGCTTCAATTTTTGCAAGTATACCTCCAACTGGCTTTACAAGCCCTCTTATTGAAATTTCGCCTGTCATTGCCACTTCGTTATTAATTGGCAATTTAGTAATTGCACTATATATTGCTGTTGTTATTGTAACTCCTGCAGAAGGTCCATCTACCGGCATTCCACCTGGAAAATTAACGTGAATATCATATTGACGTGTATCAATATTAAAACATTTTCTTAAAACAGTCAATACATTTTCAACTGAACCCTTAGATGTGCTTTTTCTCTTATACTTCTTACCGTAGGATCCTGTCTCCTCCTCATCTATTATTCCATTTACAATAAGTTTTCCACATAGTCCCTCCTGTTTTATAGCAACTGCCTCTACCTCAAGAAGTGTACCCATATTAGGTCCATAAACTGCAAGACCATTAGCAAGGCCTATTTGTGCTTCAACCTCTATTTTTTTATCTGGTCTTGGTGAATAATTTCCACTTTCGATTACCCATTCAACATCCTGAGCAGTAATATCTTTTCTCTTTTCATTAATTGCTATTCCACCTGCAATTTGAATTATATTAACTGCCTCTCTTCCATTTGTAGCATACTTACTTACAAGTTTTGCTGCATCCTTTGATATTTCAAATCCGCCTTTTTTTGCTGCGTTTATTGATATCTTTTCAATTTCGTCCTGTGTTAATGCCCTAAAGAATATTTCAACACAACGTGAACGAATAGCTGGAGGGATATCCTCTGGGTTTTTAGTAGTCGCACCAACAAGTCTAAAATCTGCTGGAAGGCCATTTTCGAATATATCTCGTATATGCACAGGTATGTTTGGGTCTTCTGATGAATAATAAACACTTTCAAGATATACCTTTCTATCCTCTAAAACCTTTAAAAGTTTGTTCATTTGTACAGGGTGAAGCTCTCCTATTTCATCTAAAAATAAGATACCACCGTGTGCCTTTGTAACTGCACCAGGCTTTGGTTGAGGAATACCTGCAACACCAAGGGGCCCAGCTCCTTGATATATTGGATCGTGAACAGAACCAATTAATGGATCTGCTATACCTCTATCATCAAATCTCACTGTTGTTGCATCTACCTCAACAAATTTTGCATCCTGCTTAAAGGGAGATAGAGGATTCTTTTTTGCTTCCTCAAGCACAAGCCTTGCTGCTGCTGTCTTTCCTACTCCTGGAGGACCATATATTATAACGTGTTGTGGATTTGGGCCACAAAGTGCTGCCTTAAGTGCCTTTATTCCTCTATCTTGGCCTACAATATCTTCAAAGGTTGATGGTCTTGTTTTCTCAGAAAGTGGCTCTGTTAAGCTCGTTGTTCTCATTTTATAGAGCTTTTCGAGTTCCTTTTTACTCTCCTTCTCGATATATATTTTGCTGCTCTGTTGATTTTTTAGAGCGTTATAAAAATAGAGTCCTATTATAGCTGTAAAAATTAAATTAACAATAACCAGCAGCTGTGAAGCGTATGCCATATTATCCCCTCCTTTGTTTAAATATAGTATGTGTTTATAATTTCTTTTTATTCAAAAAAAAGAAAAGTGGCTAAAATTAGCCACTTTAAGAAACTATCTCATTTTTTAATTTATTTTTTTTAGAAGTAGTTTTTTTTGCCTTTTTTAAATTTTCTCCAACTATTAAAGTAGGTGGTTGCTTCTTTTCAATCGTGTCAAGAGTAACTATACACTTTGCAACATCATCCCTTGAAGGAATGTCAAACATTATATCTAACATAATTTCCTCTATTATAGCTCTTAATCCTCTTGCACCTGTTTTTCTCTTTATAGCTTCATCTGCTATCTTATATAGTGCCTCTTTTTCAAACTCAAGCTCAACACCATCTAATTCTAAAAGCTTTTGATACTGCTTTATTAGAGCATTCTTTGGTTCTGTTAGTATCCTAATTAACGCTTCATTATCAAGTTGATCTAATGTAACCACAATAGGTACTCTTCCAACAAACTCTGGTATCATACCAAACTTTAATAGATCCTCAGGAAGAATATTCTTAAGAAGTTCTCCTACATTCTTTTCCTGCTTGCTCTTTATTTCTGCACCAAATCCCATTGAATTAGTATGAAGTCTCTTTTCAATAATCTTTTCTATACCGTCAAATGCACCACCACAGATGAATAATATGTTAGTAGTATCTATCTGTAGGAATTCTTGGTGAGGATGTTTTCTTCCTCCCTGTGGTGGAACATTTGCAACTGTTCCTTCTAATATTTTAAGTAGTGCCTGCTGTACACCTTCACCTGATACATCCCTTGTTATTGAAGGATTATCAGACTTTCTTGCGATTTTATCTATTTCATCTATATAGATGATACCCTTTTCGGCTCTTTCTATATCATAGTCTGCATTTTGTATTAGCTTTAAAAGTATATTTTCAACATCTTCACCAACATATCCTGCTTCTGTTAAAGTTGTTGCATCTGCTATTGCAAATGGCACATTTAAAAGCTTTGCAAGTGTTTGAGCAAGAAGTGTTTTACCTGAACCTGTCGGTCCTAATAGAAGTATATTACTCTTTTGAAGCTCAATATCCTTGTTTTTTATCTTAGGCATATTAATTCTTTTGTAGTGGTTATATACTGCAACTGAAAGAGCCCTTTTGGCTTCATCTTGACCTATAACATATTGGTCAAGGTACTCCTTTATCTCCCTTGGCTTTGGTAGGTCTGTGTATTCAACCTCCTGCTCTTCAAATAGCTCTTCCTCTATTATTTCTGAGCAGAGATCTATACATTCATCACATATATATACGCCTGGGCCTGCTATTAGCCTTTTTACCTGTTCCTGTGTTTTACCACAAAAGGAACATTTAAGTTGTTTCTTGTCATCTATTTTTGGCATTGTTACACCTCGCATTACTTACTCTTCTTTATTATAACATCGTCTATAATGCCATATGCCTTCGCTTCTTCTGCTGTCATAAAATAATCTCTTTCTGTATCTTGTTCTATCTTTTCAATAGGTTGCCCTGTTCTTTGGCTTAAAATTTCATTTAATCTCTTCTTTATTCTTAAGATATGTTCTGCGTGAATTTTAATGTCTGTTGCCTGACCACGTGCACCTCCAAGTGGTTGATGTATCATAATTTCACTGTTTGGAAGTGCAAATCTCTTGCCCTTTGCACCTGCTGCAAGTAAAAATGCACCCATTGATGCTGCCATACCAACACATATAGTTGAAACATCTGGTTTTATATACTGCATTGTATCATAAATAGCCATACCTGATGTTATTTGGCCACCAGGACTGTTTATGTACAAGTATATATCCTTATCTGGATCCTCAGCCTCTAAAAATAGTAGTTGTGCAACAACTAAACTTGCAGTTTGGTCATTTATTTCATCAGATAAAAAGATAATTCTTTCTTTTAAAAGCCTTGAATAAATATCGTATGATCTTTCACCCCTACTGGTTTGTTCAACAACAATTGGTACCAAACTCATATTCATAACCTCCTTTTAATGAAGGCTAGCGTATGCTAGCCTTTTATATATTATTCTGTAACTTTACTATTGTTAACAAGAAACTCAACAACTTTGTTATTAACTATTTCTTCTTCAATCATATATCTTTCAGTCATTAAAATTGCTTGTTTCATCTTTTCAACGTCATCCTTTGAGTACATCTTAGCTATTTCTTCTGCTCTATTTTCAACCTCTTCATCTGTAGCAGTTATGTTTTCTGCCTTTGCTATAGCTTCTACGACAAGATTTATTTTTACTCTCTTCTTTGCTACTTCCTTGAAGTCATTTCTTAATGCTTCCATTGTAATTCCAAGCATTTCTACATAGCTGTTAATATCCATTCCTTGATATCTTAATCTATAATCTAAATCCTTTATCATATAGTCTATTTCGTGTTCTACCATAACTTCTGGAATTTCAACTTCACAAGCATCTACTGCCTTAGTTAAAACTTCTTCTTCTAAATCTCTCTTTGCTCTTTCTTCATTTTCCTTTTGTAGTTTAGCCTTTATATCATTCTTTAATTCATCAAGTGTATTAAATTCAGAAACTTCACTTGCAAAATCATCATCAAGTTCTGGAAGTTGCTTTACCTTGATTTCCTTTATAGTAACCTTAAATAGTGCTGGTTTTCCCTTTAGTTCTTCAGCGTGGTAGTCTTCTGGGAATGTAACATTTACATCAACTGTTTCTCCAACCTTTGCACCAACAAGTTGGTCTTCAAAGCCTGGAATAAATGTTCCTGAACCTATTGTTAAGTTGTAGTTATCAGCCTTTCCTCCTGGGAATGCAACACCATCTACAAATCCTTCAAAGTCGATAACTGCTATATCGCCATTTTCAACTGTTCCTTCTTCCTTAGTTATTAGTCTTGCATTTCTTTCTCTTAAAGCATTTAGTTCTGCCTCTATATCAGCATCTGTTACAGGATATTCAATTTTCTTAACTTCTATTCCTTTATAATCTCCAAGTTTAACTTCTGGCTTTACAACAACTTCTGCAGTATATACGAAATCTTCTCCCTTGCCAATCTTTACAACATCTATTTCTGGTCTATCTACAGGTTCAATGTTATTTTCCTTTATTGCTACTGGATAAGTTTCGTCTAATATGTAATTGATTGCATCTTCATAAAAAACACCTTCTCCATAGTACTTTTCTATAACTGCCTTTGGAGCCTTTCCTTTTCTAAATCCTGGTATGTTGAATTTTGATGCGTTCTTTCTGTATGACTTTTCTACTGCTTCATTAAATTTTTCACTTGAAACTGTTATTTCAAGCTTAACCTTATTATTTTCTAATCTTTCTACCTTTGTATTCATTTTACTTCCTCCTATTCAACTTTTTGTTCTTCCTGTTGCTTTATATAAACAGCCTATTATTACAGTTTAACATTGTAATAATAACACAATTAAAAAATAAGTTCAATAGTATCACAGAATTATTTGACCTTTAGAAACCCTCGCAATAACTTTATCCTTTGGTAATTTTACATTTTCTTCACTTAAAACTTCTTCATCTACGCTATTTAAAAGGTTTACGTCATAATATTTTGAGGCATTGAAAACTCTAAATCCTATACATTTTCCATTTTTATCGACTATATCAACCATATCAAGTATTAAGGATGCAGCTTCATCAAAGTTGAAATCTCTTTTAATTTCACTAGTATCTTCTGAGTAGGAGGCACAAACTTCTGAATCCTCCATTTCAAAGTATAAACTAACTATGTCGTGCATTCTGTCATAATAAACCTTCAAAATATCACCCACAATACAAAATATATTATCCCTTTACATTATATCCCATAATACATAAAAATTAAACAATTTAATTTATTTTTTTGTCCATAAGTTATATCCATCTGTTTCAAATATAATATCCCCCACTTCATCAGTTCTGAAATATTTAATCCTTAACTTATTTAAAAGGGATATGGTTTCTCTATGGGGATGCCCATAACTATTATCCTTACCTACTGATATTACGGCATATTGAGGATTTACTTTTTTAATAAATTGTACCGATGAAGAGGATGAACTACCGTGATGCCCTAATTTTATAACATCTGCCCCTACATCATATCCTTTTTTTAATATTTCTCCTTCAGATAGCTTTTCAGCATCCCCCATAAATAAAAATGCACTGTTTTTATATTTTACTCTTACTACTGCAGAATAATTGTTTAATTCTTCATAATAATTTCCATTAGGTGCTAATAGTTCAAACTCTACGCCATCTACATTAAACTTTACACCTGCCTTTGCAGTTTTAATTTTTATATTCTTCTTTTTTATTTCTTCCATCATATTTATAAAAGTTTTAGTATTTGTTGTAACCTTAGGCATAAAAATATTATTAATATTATAGTTCTTTATAACATCGTCCATATTACCTATATGGTCTTCATGGGGATGTGTAGAAATTAGGACTTCTATATCCTTAACCTTACTTTTATTTAGTTTGTTTAAAAAACTGTCCCTTACACTATTAGGCCCTGCATCAATTAATATATTTTTTCTATTAGGTGTCTGAATCAAAATAGAATCACCTTGACCAACATCTAAAACAATCACTTTAAGATATTTTTCTATGTTATTTGATTGTTCAATATTTGATTCTATGCAGCCTGTAAAAAACAAAGTAAATATAATTATAAGACAGCTTAAAATTCTTTTCACAGTTATACCTCCAAGTTTTTCATACATTCAAAGCTTTTCTTTATTTCATCAAAGCATCCATAATTATCCCTATAAACCTCAATAATATACTGACAGTCTTTATTTAAATTTTGTGTTCTTTTTATTAATTCTTTAAAATCAACCCCACCATAGCCAGGTAGCAAACAATCACAAAATTCATTTGAATCAGATACGTGTACATTTACAATCTTATTTCCAAACACATTCAAATATTCATCTATACTTCTGCCACTCCTTATAGCTTGCTTAACATCTAAAGTAAAATAGAGCTCTTCCTTCATATTTTCCTTAACAGCTTGTATAAACTTAGGATCATTTCCCATACACCAAGAAACATTTTCCCAAGCTATATATACATCATATTTCAAAGCTATTTTACATAAGTTATCCATAACCTTTGCTGCCCACTTTATATCCTTAATCTGTTTATTGTTTCTTTGACCGTGAAATATATAATATTTTGCACCAAGCTTTTTTGCCGCTCTGCAGGCTAATTCAAACTTTTCCTCCATCTCTTCCCTTCTTCTATTATAGGCATCAAATAGAAAGGGTTCAAAGGATGCAGGAAATGGATGTACTGTGTTTATACTTAAGTTATATTTTTTAATATTTTCATCTATCTTTGAAAGTATTTCTCCTGTCATCTCAGTTGATGATTCAAAAAACACCTCACATAGCTTAAAACCTATGCTACTTATGATTTTTAATGTGTCTTCTGTTAATACTTCTGGATAAAAACAAGCTGTTGAAATACCAAAGTTCATAAATTCCTCCTAAAAATTTATCATTTAAATGTATAATTCCCCAATTTAAAGGTAATATTAATTAATGTGATGAATAAGTTAAAAAGGCAATCCCAATCTCCTGTTTGTTAACTCCTGTTTCGTTCTGTTATAATGCTGCCAAAACCAATTAAAGGGGTTGCCTTTTTTAGATCACAAAAACATAAAATACTCATTAAAAATCCTCTATGTCTATAGAGGACTTTTATTTATATTTACTTTATCTCCTTTAATTTATACTTCCCCTTTTCTAAAACAAAAATTTTACCATCAGAAATTATTCTTAAACCTTCATTTTCATCAAATCCATCATATTTTATATTATTAATATCATAGGATAATTCACCTAATCTTACTAATCTTGTACCATTATAATTAGCATACCATATAAATATTCCTCTTTTAGTCAAATTATACGGAAGCTTTGTTAGAAATACTACTTTACCATCAGACGTAAAATGTGGCTTTTCTGCCCATATATAATCCTTCTGCCTCTGTAGGACCTTATCCTTTTCAAATGTATATTTAGATGTTTTTAAAGTTTTTAGAGTTATATCTTCATATGTTCCATCTATTGAATATACGATTATATTTTGGTTTTCTTTATCATCAAATACAACCTTTGTTCCATCCTTTAAAATATCAAAGTCAACATTGAATCCTTCTGATTTTACCTCAACAAATTTTTTTACACCATTTTCATCTTTATAAACAACTTTAAACTGCCTCTGTGAATTTGAGGTATATATGTATTCCTTTAATGTTTCATCCACCTTATTTTCTTGCTTTGGAGTATCCTTTATCTCTTCCTTTTTATTTTCTCTATTTATATTTACATCTTGTTTTATGTCCTTTTCCTGCTTCTTTAAAAAACTAAACTTATCGGCAATATTTATGTTAATACCTCTCTTATTTAATTGATACTTTGTATAAAAGAAGGCTGCAAAAATTATTATTAATATAATTAATGTTATATTAATTCTTCTTCTTCTCATCTGTTCCTCATAATTTTTACTAAAGATACTTGGTCTTCCCAAAGTTATCTCCTCCCTTAAATTGTTCCATCATATGCTATTATACCCTAACTTTCAAATAAAGGTTCTATAATAAATGTTGGGGCGTAGCCTCAGCATATTTTTTTACAAAAAATATGCACCTGTTTTAGATGCCTGGTAAAATTAAATTAATCACAA